>JAYUVR010000051.1:0-7472 GCA_043753955.1 Archangium sp.
TTGCGAAGTTGCAGCTCACCTATACGGTGCTGAGCAAGCGCAATTTGCTGCATCTGGTGAAAGAGAAATACGTGCACGGGTGGGACGACCCTCGCATGCCCACCATTTGTGGCATGCGCCGACGGGGTTACCCGTCGATGGCGCTGCGTTCCTTTTGTGAAGGCATCGGAGTTACCAAAAACGAGAGCGTCATCGACTTGGGGCGCCTCGAGAATGCAGTGCGAGATCAGCTCAACAAAGCGGCGCATCGAAAGATGGGCGTGCTCAACCCCGTCAAAGTGGTGATCACCAATTACCCAGAAGTACAAGTTGAGCAGATGGAAGTGCAAAACAACCCTGAAGACCCCGCAGCGGGAACGAGAACGGTGCCCTTTTCGAGGGAACTGTACATCGAGCGTGATGATTTTATGGAAGCCCCGCCGAAGAAGTTTTTTCGCTTAGGCCCCGGGCGAGAAGTGCGCTTGCGCGGTGCCTATTTCGTAACCTGCACCAACTTCATCATGGGTGCAGACGGGAATGTCCACGAGCTGCATTGCACGTATGACCCAGCCAGCAAAGGTGGCCAATCGCCCGACGGTCGCAAAGTGAAGGGAACCATTCATTGGGTTTCAGCGGCGCATGCTGTCACCGCTGAGGTTCGTCTGTTTGACCGACTTTTTGCGGCTGAAGCTCCGGGCAAAAACCATGGTGAAGTCGAGTTTGCATTCTTGAAAGACTTGAACCCCAAGTCCCTCGAAATGGTCGCCAATGCGAAACTCGAGCCCTCACTCGGAGCTGTGGCCGCCGGTGAGTGCTTTCAATTCGAACGCTTGGGGTATTTTTGCGTCGATCCCGACTCGAAGCCCGAAGCGATGGTGTTCAATCGAACGGCCACCCTCCGTGACGCGTGGGCCAAAGAGCAAAAGAAAGGTGATGAATGAGGCGCCGTACGTACTACCCACCTCTCGAACCACACCACGCGGGTCGACTGAGCGTTTCCCACGGTCATGAGCTGTATTTCGAAGAAAGCGGCAACCCTCAGGGCAAGCCGGTCGTTTTTCTTCACGGTGGCCCCGGAGGAGGCGCTGACCCCAAACAACGTCGCTTCTTCGACCCTGAGGCGTACCGAATCATTTTGTTTGATCAACGGGGGTGCGGAAAGTCGACGCCGTTTGCCTCTCTCGAGAACAACACCACGTGGGACTTGGTGGGCGACATCGAAACACTTCGAACGCACTTGGGCATCGAACGGTGGCAAGTCTTCGGCGGCTCTTGGGGCAGCACCTTGGCCCTCGCCTACGCGCAAACGCACCCAGAGCGCTGCACCGAATTGGTACTCCGAGGCATCTTCTTGTTGAGAAAGTGGGAAATCGATTGGTTCTACCAAGATGGAGCCAGTCATCTTTTCCCAGATGCGTGGGAAGAATATCTGGCTCCAATTCCCCTTGCTGAACGTGGCGATCTCGTCGCCGCGTATTACCGACGACTCACCAGTACAGATGCGCGCGTGAAATCAGAGGCCGCCAAAGCGTGGAGCTCTTGGGAAGGCCGCACCAGCTATCTCTTGCCAAATGCCGCTTACCTTTCCAGAACGGGTGAAGATGTTTTCGCCGAGGCCTTCGCGCGCATTGAATGCCACTACTTCATCAATGGTGGTTGGTTAGAAGGCGAGCGCGCGCTGCTCTCGAACGTTCAGAAAATTCAGCACATTCCGACGGTCATTGTTCAAGGTCGATACGATTTAGTGTGCCCGATGGAATCGGCTTGGGCGCTTCACCGCGCGTTCCCTGAAGCACAGTTGCGCGTCATCGATGATGCGGGCCATTCAGCGCACGAGCCGGGCATTGTGCACGCGTTGATTGAGGCGACAGATCGCTTCCGAACGCACAGGTGAGTGTGTGTGCCTCGTCGTAACTTGTTGACGTATCGTCTGAAAAGAAAGTAGCGAGCCGTTTCTCATGGCAAGCAAGCCTCTCGTGATCGTCGAGTCTCCGGCGAAAGCCAAGACGATCGGCCAGTTTCTTGGTTCGAATTTTACAGTGATGGCCTCAGTGGGCCACGTCGTGGATCTGCCTTCAAGCGGGTTGTGCGTCGATGTCGATAATGACTTCAAGCTCACCTACGAAGTGACCAAAAAAGATGTCATTCGCGATCTCAAAGAGGCACTGAAGGCGGCCACGGAGCTCTACCTGGCCACCGACGAAGACCGCGAAGGTGAAGCCATCGCCTGGCATTTGCGCGAGCAACTCAAGCCCCGCGTGCCGGTGAAACGCATGGTGTTTCATGAGATCACCAAGAAGGCGATTGCCGAGGCGGTCGAGAATTCACGAGATCTCAATATCGGCCTGGTCGATGCGCAAGAGACGCGGCGCACCCTCGACAGACTCTACGGGTACGAAGTTTCGCCTGTGCTCTGGCGCAAAGTGAAAGGAGGGCTTTCGGCAGGTCGAGTGCAGTCTCCTGCCATTCGCCTCATCGTCGAGCGCGAACGTGAGCGCATGGGTTTTTCCAGCGTCACGTATTGGGACGTTTCGGCGCAGCATCCTACGGCTCCTGCTTTTGAATCGACGCTGTGGACGGTGGGCGGTCAGCGCGTCGCTACGGGCAAAGACTTCAGCGACCTGGGCGTGCTTGAGACCGCTGGCGCAGTGTGGGTTGACGAGGCGAAGGCCAAGAGCATTGCTGAAGGGCTGGAAGGCGAGTCTTTCGTCGTCAAGAGTTTGGACACGCGGCCGTACCGAAGTTCACCCAAGCCGCCCTTCATGACGTCGACGCTCCAACAAGAGGGTGGGCGAAAGTTGTCGATGAGCGCTCAGCAGGTGATGCGAGTGGCTCAAGGGTTGTACGAGCGCGGCTACATCACCTACATGCGAACCGATTCCACCACTTTGTCTGAGACGGCCCTCAATGCCGCTCGAGCTCAGGTGATGGAATTGTTCGGCAAACAATTTCTTCCCGATGCGCCTCGTATTTACACGCGGAAGGTTAAGAACGCTCAAGAAGCGCACGAGGCCATTCGCCCCGCTGGCGAAGCTTTTCGCACCCCACAAGAGCTTGCCGGCGAGCTCGCTTCGGCTGAGCTCAAGCTCTACGAGCTCATCTGGAAACGTACGCTTGCAAGTCAGATGAACGACGCTGAAGGCGAATCGGTATCGCTGAAGCTTGAGGCGAAGACGAAGGCCGGTCAGGCTGTTGAGTTCTCTTCTTCGGGGCGCACCATCACCTTTCGCGGCTATTTGCAGGCGTACGTTGAAGGCAGTGATGACGCGGAAGCCTCGAGCGATGATCAAGAATCTCCGCTCCCGCTGCTCAAACAAGGTGATGTGGTCCCTGTGTCGGCCCTTGAAGCGAAGGGCCACACTACTTCGCCACCATCTCGGTACACCGAAGCCTCGCTGGTCAAAAAGTTAGAAGAATTGGGCATCGGTCGCCCCTCGACCTATGCGTCGATTATGGGCACGCTTCAGGCGAAGTACGTCTGGAAGAAAGGCCAAGCCCTCATTCCCAACTGGGAAGCTTTTGCCGTCGTCAAGCTGATGGAAAAGCATTTCGAAGACTTGGTCGACCTCAAGTTCACTGCTGAAATGGAAGGCGATCTCGATCTCATCGCCTCGGGTGAACGCGAAAAAGTGCCGTATCTGAAAGAGTTTTATTTCGGCGACAAGAAGCATCGGGGTCTGAAAAAGTTGGTCACTGAAAACATCGAGAACATCGATGCGGCAGAGATCAACTCCATTCCCATCGGTGGGCCTGACTCAGGCATCGTGGTCAAACCCGGTCGCTATGGGCCCTACATCAAACGAGGTGAAGACACAGTCTCTGTGCCTGACTCTCTTCCACCTGACGAAGTGACGGTGGCCAAGGCCAACCAGTTGCTGTCTGCACCCAAAGGTGACGTGCCTATTGGCCAAGATGCAGCCAGTGGGTTGTCGGTCTACGTGAAGCAAGGCCGCTTTGGCCCCTATGTACAATTAGGAGAAGTGACTGACGATTCAAAGCCCAAGACGGCCTCAATTTTTCCGCACATGAAGCCCGAGACGGTGACGCTGGAACAGGCGCTTGAATTGCTCTCGCTGCCACGTTCCTTGGGCAAGGCTGAAGACGGCGATGAAGTCATTGCTCAGAATGGTCGCTATGGCCCTTATTTGACCAAAGGCAAAGAGGGCCGCAATTTGGGAGCAGGCAATGAAGAAAAACTGCTCACCATTACGCTCGAAGAAGCTTTGGAAGTCTTCAAGCAGCCGAAACAGTTTCGTGGGCGAGGGCAGGCCAAACCGGTCACAGTGGTGGGCAAAGATCCCTCAAGCGGTAAAGACTTGGTGCTCAAAGAAGGGCGTTTCGGTTGGTACATCACTGATGGTGAAACCAACGCCTCTCTGCGCAAGGGTGATGAGCCCGGTGAATTGACCGTCGATAGAGCGCTCGAATTGATGGCCCAGCGTCGCGAGTACATGGCCTCCCCAGAGGGCCAAGCCAAGGCCGCTCAACGCGGAGCCAAAAAGGCCGCGAAGGCCAAAGGCAAAAAAGTCACCAAAAAATCAAAAGCAGCGAAAGTCGTCGCCGAAGAGGAAGCGCCTGTCGTTGAAAAGAGTTCCAAGGCAAAGAAGCCGAAAGAGAAAAAAGCCGCGGCCGAACCTCCGCCAAAGAAGGTCAAGGCGAAGAAGGCGAAGAAGTAGCCGGGAGCACCACTTCGAACAGCGCACCCGGCAGCGCATTGGCGGCGCGTAGTTCTCCCTTGAAGCCTCGAACGATGGCTCGGCTGATGTAAAGGCCGAGCCCCGTGCCTTGGCCTGAGGGCTTGGTGGTGAAGAAGGCAGAAAAGAGGTGAGGGCGAATCTCTTCAGAAATGCCTGGCCCAAAGTCTCGCACTGAGATGATGACGTTGGGCCCCTGACGGCGGGTGGCGATGATGATGTTGCGATTCGAAGAGCTGCTGGTCATCGTCTGCGCCGCATTGACGACCAAGTTCAAGAAGACTTGCCCTAAGCGACTTTCGACCGCCAACACACTGCCCACCCCTTCAAACTCGCGAGAGACAGTGGCATTGACTTCCGCGAGACGGTGGGTTGCCACAGTAAGCACCGAGTCGAGTACCGCCTCGACGTCGATGGGGGTAACCGCTTCGAATTCTCCGCTGCGTGAAAAAATTCTCAGATCCTGCACCAGCGACTGAATTCGCTTCGTGCCCTCGACGGTCTCATGAATGACGCTCTTGAGCTCTTCTGGGTCGGCTTTCTCACCGGCAATGACATGGGAAAGAAAATTGAGGTTCGAAGAGACGTACGCCAAAGGGTTGTTCAGCTCATGAGCCACGCCAGCGACCATGCGACCAATGGTTTCGAGTCGATTTGACATCAGCAGCCGTGTCTCGACTTGTTTGCGCTCTGAGACGTCGCGCAAAAATACGATGCTGTGCCCTTCCGAAAGCGGCACACAAAGCACCTCACACGTCACTTGATTGGCATCGACGCCCGCGATGTTCAGTTCAAACTTTTGATGGGTATTCAAATCGAGGTTCATTTCAGCGTGGGTGCTGAAAATTGAACGCAGCAATTTACCAGTCGCTTCCGCACGAGAGATTCCCAGCAACGCCTTTGCGCCTGGGTTCCATTCGATGACTTTTCCTTGACCATCGAGAATCACCACCGCGTCGGGGTTGGCATCAAGCGTCGAACGGAAGAGAAGCGCTCCCATTTTGAGATTGAGTACGTGCCCTTCGTGCGTACGCAAGATGAGCGCTACCGCTAAGACTGCGGTCATCGTCACGAGAAACGTTACAAAGAGAGGCATCCAGCCGAGCAAAACAGCAATGGTTCCACTTAAGCTTAAAAGAGCAGCAGCAATGAGCAGGAGCAGCGGCCATGACAGCGCTCGTTCATCACGATCGCGGTGCAGTGACTCCAATTCCAATGAAGCCCCCTGATGGTTGAGCTTTGCCTAGCGTACTCCGCTCGAGAGCGCAGTCGAGTTACTTGTTTGATCTCGAGGCGTGGGTTGGCAAAAAGGCACCAACCATTCAAAACACAACGTGGGGAAGAGTGCTCCAGTCAAGTACATGCTGAAGCTTTCGAGCGGCAATACCCAGGCGGTAAAACCCAAGGTCTGTTGCGTGTTCCACACCCACCACCCGCGGCCGCACGCCAACAATTCGAAGAACAGCGCGAAAGGAAAGTAGGTCAATACCAGCACCAACAAGCGCTTCCATTGCAGTCGGTACGCGATTTGTGAGGCCACGGCGAACGTGCCCGCCCAGCCCAGCAGCTGAACGATGGTCCACCCATATTGACGAGGCCCGGCCGCGAAACGAACGGCGCCCATTGCATCGGGCCCAGGTTGGGCATCGAGAGGGGTTTGGTCTCCCCAGCCTAAGAGCGCCAATGAGAAGAAAAGCACCGCTGTGGCCACGCTCGCCCATGCGGCGCGCACCAACCATCTTTTGATGACGAGCGTGCTGGCTTCAGTGAGACGTTGCCAATCACCAAACACGTTCCCCAGCCACAAGTACCAGAGGATGGGAATGTTCAAGAGCATGGGGTACGAAAGAAATTCTTCAATGGGAATGGCGCCTAAATCGAACCCCGAAAGCGGGTCGATGCCCGTATAGAAACCCCAGTAGCGATGCTCGATGGCCAAGAGCTCTGCAACGGCTGATTGAGAAATGAAGAGCCCGGACGTCACGACAAACGCGATGCGCTGACCGGGTTGCAACTTGGGGTAGACATCAAACAGCAGCCACGCCATCGGTATCAGCAGCAGCACCATCTCATGCAAAATGTACCAAGGTGCTTTGAGCCCAAATGCGTCGCATACGAAGCGCGACGCCACCATGAAGAGGATAAGTCCCGCCAGCATTCCCAAGCGCTTGAGCATGGTGATGTCGGCGGGGTCTTTCGTCATGAAGCTCGTCTCTTCGGGAAGGGAGATAACTGGGCTCGCAATGCTTCAAAACAGATGACAGTTGCCAACGGCGTTATCAACCATACTACCACTGCCTCTAAGGGAAGCTCGTGCCAGGCTGAAATTGAAAGGCCCAGCATCGCTTGTGGCTGGTAGCCCCACCAGCCTTGCGGAATGGCGAGCGTGACTTCCCAGAGTACGGAATGTCCCCACAAGGCCAGGCTGACCAACGCCAGGGCGGGCCAGTTGATGCGCGATGCGACCGAAGGGCCAACCGCAACCATCATCGGGACGGGTACCAACATCAGGTACATCCAATACCCGGGCATTTCTCCCGCTGGGTTGACACTGCGCTGTACGGCCCAGCCCGCTGCACAGAGGGCGACTCCGCCGCCGACGGCCAACAGAAATTCAGGCAACGACACATTGGGTCTCGAACGAACGACTCGCGTTTGCGGTAGCAGAATGGCGTCAGCCCACGCGTAAAAAACCAAGAGCGAAGTGAAGCCCAAAACGTAAAAAGCCAGCTCTTCAATGGGAATTTGAAATGCTCGATCGATGCCGGTGACATCGAGGGCCGGCATGGTGATGCCCAA
>JAYUVR010000052.1:0-2307 GCA_043753955.1 Archangium sp.
GTCTGTACGTCAACCCGTTGGCACGGAGCCCGGCGAATCAGCTTGTGGCGAAGACTCGAGGTCGCAGGCGATTGATGACGTCGAGGGTGGCGCTTACGAGAGCGATGTAGAGCTGGTTGAAGAGGGAAAGCCAGGGAGAGGCGCGCTTGTCTTCGGCACGCTGAGTGACGTTGCGGAAGAGAGCCAGCATGTTGAAGGCGATACGGCGGAGGAGCAGCACGTTGAGGCTGCCGACGGGGCTGGTGGGCATGAAGGGGAAGTCGTCTTCGCGGAAGGCGGTGTCGAGGGTGTGGTGGATATTGTTCTCGATGGCCCAGTGGCGACGGACGAGGAGGAGCCACTGTTCTGATGTCAGGGTGGCCTGCTCGGCGCTGGAGAGGAAGTAACGAGTGACGCAGTCGACCAGGCGGCCGTCAGAGGTTTTCTGGCGAAGGAGAGAGCCTTCGGCATCGTGAATGACTGAGTCGACGCGAATGAAAGTACGAGCATGGCTCCATCGGAAGAGGGGCTTCCTTGAGACGAGGAAGACGCGTCGAGTGACGACGTTTTTGTTGCTCAACACGTCTTCGGTTTTGGCCAAAGCGGCGTCGGGCTTCTTGTGCCCCAAGAAGAGCTCGAAGTCCTTATAAATGCCGGGCTGGTTGCCTTTGATGGCGAAGAGGTAGTCGAGGCCCAGGGCGACGACAGTGTTGGCATTCTCTTCGCTGCAGCCGCCAGCGTCGTAGCTGACCATGCGAAAGAGACGCGTGCCGTAGGTGGCGACAAGCTGGCGAAGCGCCTCGGCAAAGAAGCCGACCTCGTTGGTGGTGGCCAGCAACGGGATGGCGTCGAGGCACACTCGAGCGGCGCTGCTGATGAGGCAGCAGGTGATGGTGCGAAGTTGGCCGCAAGCCCCCCTCCTGTCTTTGTAGGTATGGCGTTGGGCGTAGACATCATCCCAGGCGTCGAGGGTGACGTTTTTGCCGTCAAGACTGGCGACGCCGAATGGCAGCCCGACTGGCTCGAGCGCCTTGCGGCGATGAGCGACTTTGATTTGGTTATGAATCCCGGCCCGCAGAGAGTCGGGCTTGGCAACAACCAAGGCATCGCGCAGCGTGGTGTCAGGGACTCGACGAGAGATGCGAAGACAACGCCGCATGCCAACCGACAAATTCGCCGAGAGGGCCTCTATTTCCGAGAAACTTCTCATGCCCGCGGCAACGCCGACGACCACGGTGGAGAGCAGCGTCGAAAAAGCCCACCGTCGACCACGTTTTGCTCGAGGGTCATCGAGCTGGTTGAACTGCACGTCGGGGAGCCTGGCCTTGAGCAGCCCGGCCATGCGTCCCGTCATCCTCGCTTCCTGAGCCATTTCGTACCTCCGACAAAACTGCTTGCGGCGGGCACGGCGAAGGTGAATCCTTCAGGCCGAGCCTGGGCCGTTTTGGAACCAGGTGCCGGGCTCCGTGCCAACGAAGTCGACCGGCATTTGGTTATCGACAGATGAGCGGTGACGTTCGCCTGCCGAGCAGTTCCGGGCTCACTTTTTTCCTTTTACGCGGGGCTTCAGTGCGCAGACCCGCTTGGGACTTTGAAGCACTGGAAGACGTCACGAATCGCGTCGTTGAGGAAACGGCCCTTCGACTCGGCCTCCAAGAGGGCGACATGCACCTCTGCAGACACATCGACGTATTGGTAGACAACGCCGTGTACGAACTCGATTTCGAGCGTGCGACGCTTCGCGTCGTAACCGACCGAAGCAATACTCGAGGACTCAACCGGTGAGCGTTTCATCAGGCGCAGAGTGGTCGACTGGCCAGCCCGCATGCAAGCCGCGCCATCCGATCAGCGGCGTCTTCAAACTTACGCCCAACGAGCGTTACAACCCGACCTCCGCTGCGATTTTACACAGCCGCTACTCGCTGACACCTTAAAGCCTCAGCTCCCCATGAAATCCTCGCTCCGACAAATCGAGAACCAATCAAGTCTGTCACATGCACCCACCGCTCGTGAGCAAAGAAGTCAGCTCAACGCTTCTTTCAATTCCTCGACGTCAGCCGGGCTGAGCTCGGGCGAATGCTCCTTCACTTTCGCCAGGAGTTCATCATCAGACAGATGCTCCTGTGCACACGTCGCATGGAGGTACCCGGGCCCTTTGCGGACGAACGTTCCCGTGTCCACTTCACGCTCGATAGCGACGCGCAGTTCACCCTTTTCGATGTTCTCTTCGCACTGCATACACTTGCTTCGGCCAGTGGCTGCACGTTCGGCAAAGGGGTACGGCCGGTCACCTGGTGCAGCCTTGGATTTTACATTGGCCAACTGCTC
>JAYUVR010000053.1:0-3291 GCA_043753955.1 Archangium sp.
CTGGGGCCGTTGCTGGTGTTCGCCTGGCTCACCGTCAATATGTACTATTGGAACATGTTGGGCTTATTGGGCTTGGGCCTTTTCCTTCGCGCAACCAAACCCAAGCAGCAGTCAGCCTTTGGCATGCTCATCGGGCTCCACGTTGTCTTCATTGTTTTCTATTTCTACCAACACCTCAATCGAGGGTTGACCGAGGGCTACGCGGTGGCGTGGTTGCTTTGTGTGCTCACCCTCATCGCTGCTGTTTGGGAAGCACGGGTGATTCAAATGCTGATGGCCAATCTCAATCGACCAAAGGCGACGGGTTCCATCACGTCTCCATCTGGGAGTGCGTAAGCATCTCCAGGAAGAAACAACCCTCCCTCTGCGGTCAGCGAAATGGTGAGCTCAGGCACAGGTTTCATTCGCGCCTGCATTCCCAAGTCGAGCTCGGTGCCCAAAAAACTGCCAGGCCGGCCGCCCAAGGCGTTGATATTTACCGCAGGGATGCGGCTATTGAGGGGGTCTGTCAAAGGAGCCGTGCTGAACGCGAATAACGGGCCGCCATAGATGTCGAGCCCCTCGCTCATCGCATATTTCGCTCGAGGAAAGAGGTACCAAGCGCGCATGACCGCTCCACCAGCGCCGGCCTCTCCACCCTTGAAATGGAGGTCGTTGACGCGCACGTTTGAACGGCCGGATTGATAGGCGAGCACCTGATCAAACAGAATTAACCCCACCTTGTAATCTCGATCGAAACGAAAATTCGCTGCTTGTATGTCTGTATAATAGGAATCTCCCGACGCATAACCGGTGTCAAAATAGAGGGCCCACTGGCCCGCCCGATATTCTGATTTTGCCGCCCACCCGAGCTGGTTGACCCGCTGGAACCCGAGATAGCCCTCTGATTGAATCGACGTCTGAGCGCCCAGGACACCCACAATTTCCCAGCCCAATTTCAGCTCGCGATGCCGATGCTTGAGCACCTGCCACTGCCCAGCAAAGTCGAGGATGACAATTTCCAGTGTTTTATCCGTGCCGCTGATGTTCTTCTGAGTCCGATATGCGGAATAGAGACCCATCATGTTTTCAGGGTCTTTATTCAATTTGATCGCCAACACGCCTTGAAAGGCCCGGTCACCTCGGGCGAATTCGCCAAAGGTGTCGCGAACGATGAGGTCAGCGGCAAGCATGAGTTCGAATGCACGCAAGAGTCCCGCTGATTTTGAAAAGGGTCGCTGAGAGAACAGCGCTCGGTAGGTCAGGTTCCCATAGTGCTGCTGCCCAAAGTCGCCGGCTTCGGAATCATGTGCACCGTCATTGGTCAAAATCCCCAGGCCCCAGTGTGACGTCTGTTGGCCCACTTTGAAAAACCCGCTCGACCATGAGTACTCGAGGTAAATCTTGCGCGATTCAAGCGCGCGAAGAGGTGGTACCGGTTGCTCTGGGCCCGTCAATTCAATCGGAGGTATCCCGATGATTGCACCCGTGGCGGCGTCCGCTTCTGCGATAAGTCCCCAAGCGCCCAAGTAGAATTCGGGGCCCACACGAATACGAGAAACTAAAGGTGCGATGATCGAAGTGCGACGGTTGGCATCGAAGGGAAAGAGCGTCGAGCCACCGTAATTGAGCCGCAAAGACGCAGATAATTTGGCCGTCAGATCCCAGTGACTTTCCTCTACCGGTGCCACCACGACCGGAACTGGCACTGGTTCCGACATCGGCAACCCCGCATCGGTCTCTTCGCCCAATTCGCGAATCAGCACCGTAGCCTCATCGCCAGGGTTTGAAGCCTTCGGTTCAAAACCCCCATCTGCATCTTGCGCCCACGCAGACATGGCCCACATGAAGCTCAAAATGAGCCCCATGTGCATACTTCCGAACTTCATCGAGGAACCCCAAATCGGCGAAAAAAACCATTGCCTACCCCCAAGGCAAAGTCACTTCAAGACAGCTGATGGCGTTCGAACTTGCCTTACCTCCGCAAAAGAAATCTGAGCCGGGGAGCGGTCGGCTAGCGCGGAGCGAAAGTGCGGTCGAGGAATGCGCGGGTTGCTTGCGACAGCTCTCGCCACGCGGGTGATTGCAACGGCAGATGGCTGCCATTGCTGAGCACAATGAGCTCTTTAGGCCCCGCGAGACGCTCGAACAACGGTCGGCTCAGTGCAACGGGCGTCCAGGCATCAGCGCCCGGGTGCGCGAGCAACAGCGGCTTGCGAAACGCTTCGGGCTCGAGTGCCGGTGCTGTCGTCCCCATCGACCTCCAGAATCCGAGCGGCACATCGAGTGGAATGAATGGGTCTTTTAAGTAGTGCTCAAGGATGCGCTTGTCGTCGGTCATCTTCTCGAGCGGCGCAGCCCAGGCGAGCGGCAGCTGCATCGCATCGAAGCAGCCGCTCGAATTGAGCCAAAGTCCGAACGAGGTCAGCACGGGAGATGCCGAAACCGAGAGGCGCGTCGCCTCGTCGCGGAGGTCGAGCATCGCGAAAGGACATACTGCGCAGCGTCCTGGAAGCAACTCGGGATATTGCACACTCCAGCGCTGCGCGACTCAGAAGTCTCTTGCAGTGGTGTGCTCATCTGACCGATGAGCGTCTCCGGTTAGCGAACGATCTTGAAATTAAACGCGCCTGTTTTCAGAGTTCCATACAGGCGCAACCAAATCGGGAGCACGGCCTCGGTCGCACGCGCAGCGGTGATGTCACCCACATCAATCACCTCTTCTTCCTTCCAGCCAAACGACAACAGCAACTTCCTCACCACTTCCTTCGCGCCGTCATCATTTCCAGCCATGAAGGTGTGATGTGAATCAGAAAGTTGCCGTGGGTTGACCATCAAACCGCACCACATGGTGTTGAGCGCCTTGACCACTTTCATCTTTGGGAATTCGCGCTGCAGCGCTTCACCCAGTGAATCGGTGTTGGAAATAAAGAGGCTGGGAGGCATGCCCTTGGAAAAATCGAGAGGGTTTGACAAGTCGAGCACCACCTTGCCTGAGGTGTTGGCCTCACCGGCCATCTTAAAAACCTCGATGGTTCCTGCGCCCAAAGTGGCGTTGATGATCAAATCGCCAAACTGAGCGGCATTAGCGAAAGTGCCAGAACTCGCTCTCGGCCCCGCCTTCTTGACCCATGCCATGGCCTTTTCGTTGCTCGCCGTGCGGCTCCCCATCTTCACGTCGTGGCCGATCTCAATCAGCTTCGAGCCCAGGGTCTCTCCAACACTTCCGGTACCGAAAACGGTGATATTCACGGTGTGCTCCAAGTAAGGCGGGGGAACAACACGGCCGGCGAGAATGTAGGGCCCCTGGGG
>JAYUVR010000054.1:0-10990 GCA_043753955.1 Archangium sp.
ACTGTTTTCCCACGCACGCGGCACGGAGGATGGCGGAGCTGATTAGAAGCGCGGCACGGTGCTTCGCCGCCGACCATGAAAAACCCCCGAGAATGTGACTGGTACTTGGTTGTCTTTGTATCCACGACGTACCAGACCATGAATGGCGTTCGCTTCAGTCGAAGTTTCCGCAATTCCACGGTCCCTCGGTGTGCCCTCAGCGTTCCGGCGGCGGAAAATCTAGACACCAAAAGTTCCAGCTCATCGGGGGATCACCTCCTCGAGGCAGGTTCAATATTCAGGGGGCATCGCGCGATGTCTCGTTGAAGAGGTGCGGCAAGGAACCTGCGCTCATGCTAAACAGAGGCTCAAATGCTCACCCTGCCGCTGGTGGTGTTCCTCGCTCAAACCGCTGCTCCTGCGCTCGATTTCACTGAAGAGGCAAAGATACTTTTCAGAGTGGTGGCGTGCGGTAATGACTCACCGCTCCCGGCGGGGATAGATGCCCAAGTCGTCGACGACCACTGCAAAGAACTTCATCGGCGGGCCGAAAAGTATCGTGCCACCTGGGTGAAAGAAGCCTCGCCTTTCATTCAGCAACTCAAACCACCTGGGCTGCCAACAATCGTGGTGTACCCCTTTGGAGGGGGTGACCTGGTCAGCGCGCTGACCACTTACCCTGAAGCAAAGGAAATCACGACCATGTCGCTGGAACATGCAGGCGACCCTCGGCGCATCAAAAGCATTACCCCCAATCAGCTCAAAACATCTTTGCAGCTCATCAGAGCCACTTCGTCTGGGCTTCTGACGGCAAACGATTCAAAGACTGCGAATTTGATGAAGGGTCAGCGGGGCGAAATACCAGGGCAGCTCAGCTTCTTTCTTATCGCTTTGGCAGTACACGGCTACGAGCCGGTCAGTCTCAAATATGTCAAAACAAACACCGATGGCTCACTGCGATATTTGTCTCAGCCTGAGCTCGAATCGTTGGAAAAGAAAGAAGCCAAACTCTTGCATAGGGTTTGGGTAGAACCTGATTTTTCAGAAGCCTTTGACAATCTTGAACTCATCGCGGTGAAGCGAGGGGGCGACCCGACGAAAGATCGCATCATCCATCGTCATTTCGCTCAAAACTTGGACAATGACCATTTTGGGAAAGACGAGGGCATGAAGAACTACCTTAAGGCGCGTTCACCCATCGTCGCCATGACCAAAGCCGCAAGCTATTTACTTTGGCGCGATACGTTTTCGGCCATTCGCAATTACTTGCTCGAAAATATGGTTTTTATGGTGAGCGATTCCACCGGCATTCCGCCTAAGTTTGCGCTCGCGGCTGGCTTCACTCAAGAAGCGTATGGGAAGTTCAATCAATCATTCTTAGGCGCCAATGCGGAATACAATGCCGACTTCCGCAAGCTGTGGAGAGACGCGAGGCCGCTCGATTTTCGCTATGGGTATTTAGATAAAACCCTGTCGAAACACATGCTCGTGACCAAAAAAAGGGCGGACGGAGGTTCTCATGCGCCTCATACAGGTCAGTGACATTCACTATCAACTCGACTGGAAACATCGGTCTTGGCGAAGTTCGGGCTTGAGAGGATTGCCTGGGCGGTTTGAATTGCATATCTTGGGTCGGCTCAGTCGCTTCACCGACGGAAGCGCCACCTGGCAACGCATTCTCGAAGACATCGAGACACTCAAGGTTGACCACGTCATTTTGACGGGTGATTTGACGGCCATGGGTGCACTCGAAGAACTCGAGGCGGTGCGTGCCTCTGTTTCACACCTCATCTCTGACGGCCGTTTGACGCTCATTCCTGGCAATCATGACCGCTATACAGACACGCCACGGCAAAGATACTTTGAGCGTGTTTTTGCCAATCAATTGGTGTCAGCCATGCCCGAGTATGCAGATGCCCGCGGCTACCCCTTCGTGCGATTGGTGGGCACCGACACAGCCTTTATCGGCCTCGACAGCACCCGCGTGCCAGGCTGGAGCCAATATGTCGCTGGCCGAGTGGGCGCAGTTCAACTTTCTGCGCTCACTCGTATTCTCGATGACACGCGAGTCATCGGCCGTACTGCGCATGTACTGTGTCACCATGGACCACTCACGCCTGAAGGCAAACGGGCTTGGCGAGAATCAGAGCTCGTCGACGGTGCTGCCCTCTTGTCGACACTGAAGGGACGGCAGGTACTGCTCTATCACGGTCACTCTCACTTTCGCTTTTGGCAGCGCAGAAACGAAGACCACCCGCACGTCTTTGGCGGAGGCAGTTCAACGGAACCGGGTCACCAAGGCTATTGGTTACTTGATGTCAAAGATGCGCAGCACGTTGACGCACACCAATGCCAGCCCGGGTCGGCACTTAAAACGAAAGCCTCTGAAAACAAGTCCAGTGTAGTGTCGCCCGCCTCATGAACATCGATACCGCCCTCGCCTCTCGCCTCGCTCCGTGGGGCTTTGATAACGAGCAATTGAACACTTTTGTCACTCGTTTGACTGCAACCACCACCAGCAATGCTGTCCTCGGAAAGCTCACTCCACCTTCTGCTGATGACCTGCGTCTGTTGCCCAGGCCAGGTACCGCCGAACACCAGCGACTCACCGCTTTGGGCAAGGCGGCCATTGCGGCAAAAAAGGTCGGCGTCGTCATTCTGGCGGGCGGCATGGCCACTCGATTCGGAGGCGTAGTGAAAGCCGTGGTCCCCGTTCTGGGAGAACGCACATTTCTGCAACTCAAACTCGACGATGTCCGTCAAGTCAGTGCAGACATGCCAGTGTATGTGATGAGCAGCTTTGCTACTCATCAACGGCTGCTTGAACATGTCAAAGAATTGAAGGCTCAAAACGTCGAGGTTTTCCCCCAATTCGTCTCGCTTCGGTTGACGCCGAAAGGTGAACTTTTCAAAGACAAAAATGGTGAGGTTTCACCTTATGCCACTGGGCATGGTGACCTCTCTTTCGCGCTGCGACGAAGCGGCTTTCTGCATGTGTTTCGAAAAGCGGGAGGCACGCTGCTGGTGATGTCGAACGTTGACAACTTGGGTGCGACAGTCGACCCGGCTGTCATTGGTGCTCACCTCGACCGCGGAGTTGCTCTTTCGGCTGAAGTCGTACGCAAGGCACCAGGTGACAAAGGCGGTGCTCCCGCTCAGCTTGACGGCATCCCTCAAATTATCGAAGCATTCCGTTTTCCTGCTGACTTCGACCAAGACTCAATACCTGTTTTTAATACCAATACATTTATGATGAATGCCGAGGCAATTGACCGCGACTTCCCGTTGCCCTTTTACAAAGTAGACAAGAAGGTCGATGGGGCCACTACGGTACAATTTGAGAGACTGGTGGGAGAATTAACTGCTTTTCTTCCAAGTACCTTTCTTGAAGTGCCTCGCGAGGGAATTGAGTCTCGCTTTTTGCCGGTGAAAGACCCGGAAGAGTTGGCCAGCCGATTGGGCACCATTCGTTTGGTGGCTGAGTCAAACCGTGCGACGCGCTGAAGTCAGGGCTGCCTGAATTTCAGCTCGCTCATTGATGGGAAAAGCCGCTCTGCCTGCGAGCAGCGGGGCACAGGTGCCTCCCACCGCGTTGATCAACAACAAGGGCCAATCGCTGTCTACCGGCAGCGGCGCACGCCGGTGTCTGAAGCGGGCAGCGATTTCGGTAGCGGCAACCGATTCGACACCAGGTGCTTCGAACGGCGGTAACACCAGCATCTGCCCGCCCCAAGCGATGACGGACGCCACACACGACTCGTAAATCTGAGTGCCTTGAACGTCGGTGAGCAGCGATGAAATGCCATCTAAGCGAACGGAGTCGTAAGCCGACGGAGGCCGAGGTTTAGGAAATCGGCCTTGAAGATGCGCAAAAGGTGAAACCACAAAACGAGTTGGCATTCCGTCAGCCAGTCGCGAGGGCGCGCGTACCTCAGCAGCCAATTTCTCACCGTCCCAGAAGACTCGATAAACCCCAGGCATGGCCTGTTTGCCAAATTCATCTAAAGCAGAGCGACAACTTTCACCCAGGCGCCGAACATGGCCTTCGAAGAGTGGAATAGCACCTTCATCAGACACTCGAAGGGCTGTATAGCTTTGGCTCATGGTTGCAATTCCACTGCGTTACTACAAGGGTCTAAGCCTCCGTCTGCTCGCTGACTTCGCACGGTGAGAAAACCGCTGTCTGGGAGCCCGAACCAATAGGCTCCGATGAGCTGAGACGGCGAACGAAACGTTGCCGGCACACCACTGCAGTCGTGGTTGTAAAAAACATCAATTCTCGGCCGCCCCACAGGCACCTGCACTCGAGGGACTGGAGAGTCGTCAATAAGAAGCGACCGTTCTTCTTCTGGCAATGAAGGGTCATGTACCCATTCTCCAACGACTAAACACGTTTCGTTCGTAGCGAAATCTTGGCCTCTGACACTGAAGGTGGTGCTGGTATAGGGCGGAAAATCGACTTCCATCATTGAGCACCCAGAACAGGTGGCAAGGGAAGGTCCCATGCAATCATCACCCAGGGTTACTGAGACATGAGAAGCGTCGTCACTGCGGATGGCAATCCAGCCACGCGTTTGTGGCGAAGGGGAAGGGCTCGCTAGCCACGCTGACAGGGTGGGAGGGTTGCGGTCATTGCTCAATTGCATATGCGCACACACTGAGACCATTTCCGGTTCGAGTTCGTTCACCGCATCGAGGGCAATAAAACGTGTGTCATTGACAGCCACATCAACGGGAATTCCGACCCCAGCATACTCAGCCGCACTCACTTCAATCAGCACTGGTGCCTCGCACGAATAATTATCGTGAAACCGTACTCGCGAGTCTGGTTCTGCCATGCCACTCACTACAAAGTGCGTCTGGGTGCTTGGGGAAGGCGGGTAGGAAACAATCGATGGAGAATTCAGACGATCCGAAGGTTGACTCTCAATTCGCACTGGCACTGAGCAAGAAGATGTCTGCCCTCGATTTGACACTGCATTTGCAGTGAAGACATTCATGCCTTTCACCAACCGCACTTCAACACCAGTTTGAAATTCAGAATCAGTGACCTGCCGATACACCGGCCCGCTACACAATTCATCAACATATATTCGCACCGTCGTTTCCAGTGAAACGGTGCCTCGCAACATCATGATTCGTCGAAACACCAAGGAAGGGGCCGATTCAAATTGAGGCGGGTCGGGAATCTCTTCCCGAGGAGAAACGGGCTCTGTACAACCAATGACCAGCAGAGCAAGCCCTGGCCACATACGGTTTCGCATTAGATAGAAATCTCCGTCAACGAGAGAGTCGAGATTGGCGCAGAGGCTTCATCGAGAAAAGTGATCCGAAGAAATACAGGCTTGATGGAACTCATGGGCTCAATAAAAAAATACGCACCTGGGGCGTTACAATTCCCCGATCGTCCCCCTTGAGCTTCTGCATCAAAGGGGACGGTCGAAAGCATGTTCCAACTGCTCTCATCTTGCACAAAATTGAATTCCAGCCGTACCTTGCTTGCGATTTTCTCTAGCACCAACCCATGAAAGAAAATGCGGGGTATGCCCACCGTCAGCCCCAAATTAAGCACAATATTTCGAGTGCCAACCGGGAACGCATAAGGCAAATAGCGACCATCACTGAGCGGGCAAGGAAGCACGTCTATGTTCGGGCACAAAGCACCTCGACTTCCGGGAGGAAGATTGGTGCCTTCCTGTCTTTCCCACGGGGCTTCAAACTTGGTCTCGACGGGAATGGAGTCATCGCGACCAAGGGAATCTTGGGGCACAATAAGCCAGTTGAATTCTGAAAGGACTGTACGGATCTGAAATGATTGGTCAGCTCCTGGAGGTAGAGAAAAACGTTCGCCGTAGTCTTCTCTGCGCCAGCTGATGCGCCCATCAACCTGTACTTCTTCAGTCGCGCCAAATTTCTCGGGCCCACCCATGTCCCAGTCGCCGAGCGTCAAATCTGCATCAGGAAACCAGAAACTTTTGCTTACCGTTCCGTCCAATGCTTCAAATTCCACTCGGAAAAATCGTCGTTCAGGGTTTCCTCGGGTCACTTGTTGTCTGAGAAGCGAGAATGCGAACTGCCCTGTTTCATCAGTTCGGGTCGTAGCGAAAAGTTCCAACGCATCACAACGAATTGCAGACGCGTATTGATTACGCAAAAGCCGCACTTCTACACCTGGCTGCGGCTTCCCAAACCCGACCAATCGGCCCGACACCACAAATTGATCTTCGGGCTGTGGACACCCAAGCATCAACCAACTCAACCCCATCAGAAGGCCTATTCTAAAGGTGTTCAATAGCGCGCCTTAAGCCCAAAGAATGGAAGAATGATAGGCAAAGAAAATGTTTGTCGTTGCAAAGTGCGTGTATTTCCAACCGAGACCGCTGTGTAGGTATAGCCAAGTACTTCGAAAGCAGCGCTGGCATTAAAGACATCTAAAAAAGCTTCGAGCGTGAACAAGTCAAATGTCCATACTCGAGCCACGCGAACATCGAGGCGAGCGAACGCAGGCAATCGAGGCTCGCGGGTCAAAGACTCCGGCACCCACGTGGGCAGCAATGTGCCTGCTTCATACCCAGGCCGCATCGCTCGACTGCTGATGATGCCACTCTCGGGGCGACCGGTGTTCAGATGAAAACCCAAACTCACATGAATGGCCCAGGGCAACACCACGCCGCCGGTGAGATGAAGCACATGGGTTTGGTCAAACTCAAAAGGAACCCAGGCGTGTTTGGCTAAACTCACTTCCCCTTGGTCATCGAAATCATAGACGGTGCGATAGCGCTCGCTGCGTTGCAGACTGTATGAAAGCCAGCCAAACCAACGACCCTGTGGCCGCCTTCGCACCATCACCTCAAAACCGTACCCGCGACCCTGGTCAGCCCGTGCGGCACCCAAACGGTTACGATTGTTAATGAGGTCTTCCAGTGAGTACTCGATGGGCCGCATCACTTGATTCCAATACACACTCGCGCTGGCTTCAAAATCGAGCGGTAATTGGGTATCAACACCCAGTTCGCCTTTGGCGGCTTGTTGCAACCCATCACGAAGCCCCGCCAAATCAGTCACGGGAAGATTCAACAGAACCGTCGGTGGTTGGTGCACCAATGCAGCGCTCGCACGAAGGCCGACGTTTTCAGTTACAACGTAGCGGACGACGGCGCGAGGCTCAGGCGCAAAGAGGCTGGGCCCTCCTTCAAGAAAGTACCCATCGAGTCGTAGACCCAATTGTCCCGACCACCGCCCCATTTTCCATGACCCCTCTGCAAAGACACCCGTTAGCACGCCTCTGGTAATCGGCTCACGAAAGCTGGCCGCTGCACCGGTGGTGGCCGAGGGGTTTCGCTCAAGGTCGACCGAGGTATTCTGCCCTTCTGCATCGGCGCCCAATTCAAGACTCACGGTCGAAGACAACAGGCCTTTCCAACGCCCTCGAAGTTGAGCCAATTGACGAGACATCAAAAATTGGCCCACCTCAGCTCCGTCGCGTTCGCCTAAGAGACCCAAGCGCTCTGTTCCTCCGAGCACACCCAATTCAAGCTGACCGTTGAGGGCCGGTTGACGCCAAGCGACATCAACCCGATGAAACGATGAAGTGAGCAACGCCGTCAGCGTGCCGGGGTCGCTTTGTTTGGTACCCGCTTCATCCATCACGCCTAAAGCAAGCACACGCAGTTTCCCTGGCCCGACGCTCCATTCAAGACGCCCTTGGTAGTCACCGAAGCTCACGACAGGTGTCACCCGAGGTGTCTCTGGTCCTAGATTCAACACCGCATTCGCAACTGCAGCAGCAATTGGCCCGGCATAGCTGAAGCGGCCCGCAACCGTGACGTGAAGATTTTGCTGAGGCAACGGTACCGACACGAACGCACCCGCATTCACCAAGTCGATTGACGCGGTCGCGCGAATTTCTTCTGTCGGTTTTGCCAAGCGACCATCGATGGCGCCTCCTAACAATCTCCCGTAGCGAGCGGGTAAAACTCCAGGGAAGAAATCGACCTTTTCAATGAAGTCAGGGTGCACCACGGCCGGGCCTGCTACGAGATGGTAGAGCTGAGGAACACGCACTCCGTCGAGGAAGAAACCCGTCGCTGCAGGCTGCGAGCCGCGCACAATTGGGTATGAAAGCCCTGAGGCAATACTGGCGACCCCAGGCAAGAGCATGGCGACACGAAAGGGGTCTCCCTGAGTGCCTGCCGTTTCTTGGAGCTCAACTCGAGAGAGCTCAACCCGCGCAGGGCCTTCATCTCGACGGGCACGCACGACCGTTTCCCAAACTTCTCCGTGACGTTCCAAACGATATTGAACCTCAATCCGTTCGCCGGCTTGAAGAGTCTCTGTTACTTGTATTTGTTGGTGGCCGGCGGCGCGAATGGTTAGTGAATGCATTCCGGCGGGGAGTTCCACCAGAAAATGACCTTGAACATCAGCCTCACCCAGTACACCTCCGTCTGTACTGTAAATCGCAGCCAAAGGCAGTGGTGTGCGAGTACCTCGGGCCTGAATGGTACCTGCCAGCCACGCTCGCGCTTCTGTCTCGACCAGGCCCGCGTCACTCAACTCAGAGACAGGGAACTCGCCATGGGGCTGGGCCCGCGCTGAAGACGCGCAACACAAACACGCAATGACAAGCTGCACACGAAGGCGCATCACACCTTTCAAAGTCGATGAACTGCGCATCGGGGTTCGGTTCAAACGAAAATCGGTTGGTCGCGATACAACGCAGGGCCATCGTGGGGCAACTCAATTGCCCGCGAGTCGTTGCTCGACGAGAGCGCGGGCCGCGACCCATCAGGCAGGCCTGTTTAGCGCTCCTTGTGAATAATAATATCTAAGTCCTGCGCCCGATGAGCAGCTGTTCTCAGGGCGTCAGCTCAGCGACGTAGAAGGTCACTTTGGCATTTGCACCGATGGACGCACGAGTCACTGTGACCTCAGTGGCGTTGGCCAAAATCGTATGGAAAAGACTCACGGTGAAATTGTTCAAGTCATTAGAATCGGTTTCGCCCACGCCTTGGCCTCCGACCATTTGACTACTGGCAAAGACAACCGTTCGACTTGGGTCAACCGCACTGATGGGAACAGCGATAGTTGCCAAGTCAGTCGTAAATGTTGCGGTGTATGCTCGCACCATAGCTTTTTGGCCAAAATCGATGCGCTCATACCCAACAGAATCGAGAGCGCCGTTGCAGACGGCTCCGCTCCCTCGGTTCAGAGCGATACTGGTTGGCGACGAAATCGCTCCGCGCACCAGGCTGTTGCATACCCCGATTCCCGAGCTTGCAACGGGTTGCAATAGCAAGGCTGTGTTTGTTGAAGCGGCGGGCAAGCCAGTGACGGAATAAAACAATGAACTCGCGATGGTTGTGCCGTCGACAATGCCTCGAGTGACAGTGACGCCTTCCCATGAAATCACTTGAGAGTCGCGGCCCTGACAAACACTTGGGTAGATGGTCCCCTCGGTACCTGAAGTCAGCCACACCCGAGCAGAATTACGCCCTTCGAAGCCTGTATTGCTATTGGCAATACCCTTGAGCACAAATGTTTTTAAAGGGTCAACGGCAAGCGTAAGCGGAACCGTTGGTGGGCAAGTGGTTCCCGTGAACTGCTGAACACTCATGCCCTGGGGAATTTCAGCGATTTGGTAATGCAGCGTGGTGACCTGACCGTCCCATTCGGCGCGAGTGCACCCGAGCGTGGTGCCACTTAAGAAGCGGCATCGCGGTTGGGCCGCACCAAAGTCATCGGTATGTGCGCCAATGGGCTGCACGAACACCATCGCATGACTGACATCACTCAACGGAGGACTGATGGGACAAGAGAGCGTCGTTCCAGTCAGGGTGAAGCTGCATTCACCTCGTCGTACCATCGGAACGGTCGTCATGACTTCTGAGTCAAAATCAAACGGTGCTGTCACCGTGACCGTAGTGGTGCCGCCCGTCAGTGGCTTGATGTGCAGTGTGGCATCCGAATCGCCCGCGGGGAGCACTACTTTTGTCACCGGCGTGCCGGTACACCCGGCGCCTGGGTAGAACAGAGCTCCTTCCGCTGGCACGACGGTCAAATTTAAGTTTGTGTTCAACGGCACTGGCGTAACGACCGTGCCGAGCAGCGTTTGAACCGTCGCCTCGGTGCAAGTACCCGCAAGAACCGTGCTGGGCCCGGGAGTCATGACGATCGTGTCGGGCCGAATCTCGACCACCAACGATTGACTCACTGGAGTGAACGATGGAGCACTCAAGGTGAGCGAATACGTTCCGGCTATGCTCGAACGCGCATAGAACAGGGCCGAAAACTCACCCGCAGGCACTGTGACCATGGTGGTCGGACCCGTGCAGTTGGGAGCAACAAAGAAGCTGACATTTGCTGGCGCCGCCCTCAATGCCACTTGAATCGTGTCCGCCACAGGCGTGGGGACGTTGTTGCCGTCGCGAGTCTGCACCATAAACGTGGCACAATTCCCCCTGCCGATGATTTGAGCCGATGTCGCAAAGCCCAGTCGAATCGGCGTCACTACACCGCCGCCACCACCGCCAGTTCCTCCTCCACCACCGCCAGTTCCTCCTCCACCACCGCCAGTTCCTCCTCCATCACCGCCAGTTCCTCCTCCACCGCCAGTACCTCCTCCACCACCACCAGTACCTCCTCCTCCACCACCAGTTTCTCCTCCCCCACCGCCAGTTTCTCCTCCCCCACCGCCAGTTTCTCCTCCGCCGCCAGTTCCTCCCCCGCCTCCGCCAGTCACTCCTCCACCAGTTCCTGTCCCGCCACCGACACTCCCTCCGCCACCACCTACTTCGCCACTGCCGCCGCCTTGAACGGACGCGTCTCGAGTCAAAAATTCGCCCGAGTCTGGTTGATCGACAGTGCTGATGCATTCAAACCCGTTACCGACAGCCAAACATTGAAAGCCAGGCAAGCAGTCAGTCGTCGTCACACATGCAAATCGAGTCTCACCCACCCCAAACGGAGCCCACCCGCAACCGGTGAAGAGAATCGCGACTGGCACGAAGAA
>JAYUVR010000055.1:0-5591 GCA_043753955.1 Archangium sp.
CCCAGAGAGTCAGAGAGGAATGACTCTGCGAGTGAAGAGCCTTGAGGAAGCCCCGCTTTGCCGCCTTCTGCTCGTTTGTCATCGAGGGCCTCGCGCACATGCAGTTTTCCGTCGAGTGGGAGCACGTCGAGATAGACGTTGAGACTCCCATCGCGGTTGACCCACGCGGCTCCGGCTTTCACCCACACAGATTTCTTTTCTTCGCCTCGTTCAGCCATTTCTTTGATGGAAAAAACTTGTAACCGTTTACCTTGAGTCAGCACGTCTTCATCTCCGAGTGTGCGTCGGCGACAGTGCCGACGTGAGTGACTCAAAGAGCAGATGTTGTGCCAGGGCTTCTTCCCTCAGTGCATTCAATGCCAATGAAGCGAGCGGGCGATGGAGCCAAGATGCACCTCGCGGAACTCTTGGTCCAAAAGAGAATCAGTCGAGCAGAAAGGTGTATGTGTAGACGAAGGTGTAGCCGACGGCTTCACCGCCTTTGGTGGCGGGTTTAAAACGAAATTTTCGCATCGCATCACGAGCGGCTTCGTTCAACCCGTACCCGGGGCCGGAAATGACAGACACTTCGGTGACCAGGCCCTCTGGGTTGAGCGTCACCTTGAGACGCACTGAACCTTCAATTTCGTTTTTCTTCGCATCGTCTGGGTAGGGAATTTTCACTTCACCCAAAATGACGGGCTCGGTATCAGCTCCACCTGGAGGCACGTATTTCGGAGCTGCGTACGCCTTGACTTGAGAGGGGTCAGTTATTTTGTTTGACGCCTTCCCATATGCAGTGTTCCCGACTTGCGTTGCAAAACCGCCCGCGGTGGTGGTCGAGTCGAGGGAAATACCAATCACAATGGGTTGTGGCTTTGAAGGTGCCTCAGGCGGGGGTTCTACATTCGGTGGAGGTGGAGCTTCTTCTTTGGGCTGCTTCTTCTCGGCCACCTTCACCTGAGGCGGCTTCACAATTTCTTTGATGAGCGGTTTGGGCGGCTCTTCAGGAGCCTCTTCTTCTTTGGGCGGCTCAGGTGGAACGTATATTTCCATCTCCATCGTTCGCGACGGAGCTGTGCGACTCACGGAGGCCGGCAATACCAGCAAGCTGGCGAGGTGGCCGGCGAGGGAAAGCGTCAGCATAGCGATGAGAAGCCCGAGGTTCGGGTCTCGTGTGCTGCTGGGGTGAGCCTGACCGCTGGTACTCATGTGTGTTCGCTACAAACCCAAAGTAAACGTTTGGCGCTGCCTCATGGGTTCCTTCCGATTTCGGCATCAATCAAGGTACAGCCTGGGTTTTGGCTTCCTTCTGAATATTGAGCGCAAACTTAGCGATGCCTGCCTCTTTCACCAAGTCGATGAGGCCCATAACTTTGCCGTAGTTGAGCGATTGGTCGGCGCTGATGATGGCGCGTACTTCTTTATCTTTGCCTACCGCTTCCTTCATTTTCACCATCAAGGCGCCCACTTCGATTCCTGCACCGTCGAAGAAGATTTGCCCCTCTTTATCCATGACGAGCATCACGGGCCCCTGCACTGTTTTGTCTTGGGTGTTGGCGGCTCGGGGCAGGTCGACTTCAACTGTTTCCCGCACGATAAAATTCGCGGTGACCATGAAGATGATGAGCAGCACCAAGACGATGTCGACCAGAGGGGTGACGTTGATGCCTGTGATTTCGTCGTCGCTGTCCTGAGCTCCGCCGGCCATGGGTTACTTCCCCGTCGAGCGCAGGTGACCGACCAACGCGTGCCCCAGCGCAGTAGAGCGGGCAGCGGTGTTTTTCACCGCGCGTTGAAGAATGTTGTACCCCATGACTGCGGGAATGGCGACGGCGAGCCCGACTGCGGTTGCTACCAAGGCCTCAGAAATGCCAGCCATCACGGTGGACTGCACTTCAGCGCCTTTTGCGCCCGAGAGACCGAGGTCTTTAAACGCTTTGATGATGCCGAGCACAGTGCCGAAGAGGCCAATGAAAGGGGTATTGCTGCCCAGCGTGCCGAGGACGGACAAGTAACGCTCGTATCGAGGTCGTTCGCGCGCGAGGGTGGCGTTGATGACTTCTTCGACGGAGTCGGGCCCTTTATCGACCCAATTGAGCCCCTCGCGGAGCACCGAGGCTTCCATGCCTTGTTGGTCGGCAACCTGACGCTTGACACCGTCGAGGTCGCCTTTGGCCAAGTTCAACAAAATGTCGTCGCTGTTGGGGAGCCGGTGCGTGGTGAAGTACAACGTTCGTTCAAGCATCACCGCAATCGAGATGATGGACAGAGCGGCCAACAGCCAGAGCACCCATTCAGCGTTGCCAGTGAAGAGGCCCAACAATCGGAGGGTCAGCCAACCTTGGTGGTGCTCGCTCGTCGCCTGCGCCAACATGAGAAACGGGTTCATGGGACCTAAAGGGTGAAGGGGCCTGCAGAAAGAAAGATGATCTCGTGCTCAAGGTGACAAAAGTCAACCGAAACGCACCCAATGCATGGGTTTTACTTACAGGTGCGGTGAGCGATGTGTGACTGCAGCGTCTCGTAACGCTTGAGCCGCGCTCTTGATTTCTTGGAGCCGTTGTAAAGACAGGCCATTGGTGGGCGCCGGGCTGGTGGTCTCGCCCAAGCCTGAATCTCGTTGTTGACGGAGCATGCCCAATATCAACGCGCGCACCTCATCGGCATCTTGCAGGCCAACCATGGTCACCAAGTGCGAATTTTCTGCACCGGGAGTGGTGTCGGCACCTGCGGTTGAGATGGTGAGCGATTTAAACCCAAAGAGGCGCTCGAGCGGGCCTTGAGTTACCTCGATGTTTTGCACGTTGGCGTAGCTGAGCGTGACTTCTTCGCGCTTCCACGCTCCGCGGGCGACTCGCAAAGAGCGGTCTCCTACCAAGTAGTGTCGCAGTTCGAAATCAACCCGAGTGGTGACCAGCGCGAGCCCGATGATGAAGCCTTCAGCCACAAGCAGCGGGATGCCGACTATCAAACCCCATTGCGTGCCTTTGTTGGCCATCAAACCGATGACGGCGATGCCGATGGCGATGAACTGATTGAGAAAGCCGAACAGTGTTTGCAAATAGCGATAGCTGAGCCAGCGCTCAGAGGGCTTGAGACTGCGGACCAACGAAATGCCCTCGGGAAGGTGAGGGGGTTCGAGGTCGAGCTTAAGCAGGGGGAGAAAGACGGGGTTGAGGAGCCGTAGGAGCAGGTCCATGAAATTTAAGACTCCCGCTTTGTGCTCAACGCTTTGGTGGCTTGCGTGAGTGCATCACGAATGTCGACGAGCAGACGCTCTGTGGAGTCAGCAGGTGCTTCGTGAACTTCAGCGCGTATTCCACGCATCTTTGCGTAGAGGTAGTCGCGAATGGCATTGAAGTCTCGAACACCGACGATGCTGAGATTGCCTGCTGTCCCCGAGCCGGCGGTTTGAATGGTTACGGTGCCAATGCCTAACCAACGCTCGAGTATGTTTTGAGAAAGGTGAATGTCTTGCATTCGCGCGTAGGTGAGTTGCATTTCACGGCGGAAAAGAATGCCGTAACCGGTGGAGACGCCGCTGCCTTCAAAGCGGTACCACAGGGTGTGATAGCGGAAATACAAAGGAACAAAGGCGAAGGGAGCGGCGCATAAGAGTGCGCACGAGGTGAGTAAATACATCCACAATAATGCGGGCTCAGGTCGGGTGATGAGGTGAACTCGTTGTTCGAGCACAGCCAATTCGTCGGCATTCATGGTGGGCACCGTAGCAATGGGCTTTGTGCATGGATCACTTCAAATGCTGAGGCCCTGGGAGCTGTACTGAGCGCACTTGGACGAGGGGCTTGAGTTGTGCCAAATGAGCGAGCACCGCCGTATCACTCCCACAGGAGCGCTGTGATGACGACCGTCGACTCGAGCCGTACTTCGCGGCGCCCATCAAAATCAAGACCTCGCCACAACCGCGGGGCGATAATGGGGATTCCTATTGGCAAAGATAAGTCTGCGCCCATCGAAGTGCATTGCATGGCCACCGACGCCTACCCCTACATGTTCTTCTACACCCTCATTCGCATCGTCCTTAGATCCCGGGCCGACCGTTGCAGTTCTGAACTGAAAGTTTACTCTCGTTGATACTCGACCCAGGGACGCCATCAGCAGAAAGCACCGGCGCATCGCACCGCGGGGCCCATGTCGTCGCGCAAGGGCCGTTGAAGATCGTCGTGGTCGCAGGGCCAAGTCAGGGAAAGGAAGTTGCCCTCGACGCCGAGCGCATCGTGGGCAGCGACCCCTCGTGTTCGCTGTGTCTTGATGATCGCTCTGTGTCGAGGCGACACCTGGCCATCATGCTGAAGGATGGCCTCGTCAGCGTCAGAGACTTAGGCAGTCGAAATGGCACTTTGTTGGGGAGCGTGCGGCTGCGCGAGGGCGAAGTACCGGTGGGTGCAGTGCTCAGCCTTGGCGACTCAACCATCAGCATTCAGCCCAGGTATTTCGTGCGCGAAGTACAGCCCTCGATGAATCGATTTTTTGGCGATTTGGTGGGCGAATCATTGGCGATGCGCGAAGTGTTCGCCATTTTCGAGCGCGTGGCCCTTTCTGACGTGCCAGTGTTGATTGAGGGCGAGAGCGGCACGGGCAAAGAATTGGCGGCTCGCGCTATTCACAACGCCTCGGGGCGAGCACGACAGGAATATCGAGTCTTTGATTGCGCTTCGGTGCCCGCGGCGTTGGCAGAAAGTGAGCTCTTTGGGCACAAGAAGGGCGCCTTTTCGGGTGCGACCGAAACGCGACAGGGGGCCTTCGCCAAGGCCGACGGCGGAACCCTATGCCTTGATGAGATTGGGGAACTGCCACTCGACCTGCAACCCAAGTTGCTGCGGGCGCTCGAGGCCAAAGAGTTTCGCCCCGTGGGTGACGATTCGCCGCGCACCGTCGATGTACGCTTGCTGGCATCAACAAACCGCGACCTCCATGCAGAAGTTCAACGAGGTCGGTTTCGTGCAGACCTCTACTATCGCCTCAACGTCGTCAAAGTGCGCGTACCGCCGCTTCGTCAGCGACCTGAAGACATTCCCTTCCTCGTCGCAAATATGCTCGGCGACACGCTCGACCCTGCGTCGAAGGTATCAGGGGCAAATCTTGAACACCTGATGTCATACGGGTGGCCAGGCAATGTTCGAGAACTCAAGAACGTACTCTTGCGCGCCGTCGCTATGTCTGGCTCGACTCAAGTGTGTTTCGAGGCACTCAAGCTCGGGTTGTTAGACGCCTCATCGACGCCGGCGACGATTGGGGTTGAATTCCCAGGGGTGGCGAGCCGACTGGCTTTCAAAGAGGCCAAGGCGCAGCTCTTGGCAAGCTTCGAGCACGCCTACCTGACGGCGCTGCTCAAGCGCCACAGCGGCGTGGTGCAGAAGGCCGCAGCTGAGGCGGGACTTTCGCCCAAACATGTCTACGCGCTGATGGCACTTCACGGGCTTGACCTTCACCGCGCGAAGTGACGAAGCCAATGAAGTCACTCACAGGGCGGAAAGATTCTCTGCGGTGCACTTGAGCTCGAGCCGCGGCCGGTGCCGAGTTGGCCGTAGCTGTTGTCGCCCCAGCAATACAAGCTGCCATCAGTCTTGACCGCACACGTGTGCGCG
>JAYUVR010000056.1:0-5080 GCA_043753955.1 Archangium sp.
GTTCAGCTTTGGCGACAGTGGCGTGATTACGAGCTGGGAATTGCCGGCAATTAAGTCAGTGAAAGGTTCCTGTGCGCTGAGTTTGTGCCCTTGCCCTTGGGTTTGCATGTGCTGCGTTGACGCAAGTGGTAGCATTCGTTGCCCAACGAATCATCGCGCGCTGAAATTAAAAGTGGGCGGGTGCGAGACAGTAAAGATTCCGGTCAGATGTAAACGTTCGCATCTCGACTCGATGGCCGCGACTGGCTTGCCCCTCGTTGCGAGAAGCCGTGGACTGTGAAAGTAATATTCGAGAAGGAGGGCGGAACTGTGGCTGTCGACGTCGTGACCGAAGTCGTCATTAACCGCCCCCGGTTTACGGTGGCCAGCTACGCGGCTGACCCATCGAATGCTACCGAGTGGTACGTCAACATCAAGTCCGTCGAGTGGAAAACACCTCCTCCGCTTGGGGTCGGTTCGCGCCTCGCATTTGTTGCCCAGTTCTTCGGTCGCCGACTTGCCTATACCTACGAAATCATCGAGTTCGTCTCGAACGAGCGGCTGGTGATGCGAACGGCCGAAGGCCCGTTCCCGATGGAGACGACCTACACGTGGGAGCCCCAAAGTGAGGAACAAACGCGAATGACGTTGCGCAACCGGGGTGAACCCAGCGGCTTCTCGAGGGTGTTCGCTCCGCTGATGGCGGCGGCCATGCGCCGGGCCAACGGCAAAGACCTCGCTCGGCTGAAGGCCTTGTTGGAGCGAAGCCACGCACGGTGATTGAGCAGGCGTCGGCCCGGTGGGCAGCTTCAAGTTTTCGGAACGGCGAATGGCCAAATTCTGCAGACTATGGTCACGGTGATTTGGTGGTGGGTATTTGAGTGCATGACGAGGTGTACCCGGTCATCAAGAAGTTCCTCGAAAGCCCGTCTTGAAAGTACGGCAAATCTCCACGAGAGCCAAACAAGCGAGTGAAAGAACTGTTACGGGCTTACTGTGTAGGAACTCGAAGTACACGTGCTGGAGACGGTATTCGGCACGATGGCCGTTAACGAAACGCCATGAATTCCTGTCGTCCCGAAGTCAGACGGCTTTAACGTCGCGCTTCCCGAACACCCAAGAGCGCCTTGCGGCTTTGAGTCTTTGTCCCAGGTACACGAAGGCGCATCACTCGACCAAGTAGCGGTGAAGGGAACGTTTGACGAAAGGCTACCTGAAGAAGAAGACAGACTCACATTGCACGTAGGCGTTGAAACGAAGCTCTTCGAGCGGGTGCTGCTGCCGGCAGAATTGGTGGCTTGCACGGTAACGATATGCTTTCCCCATGGGGGCTTGCTGGTGCTCTGAGAGCCCGATGCACAGCTCACCTTTCCCACCTCTGCAGCGTCGTAAAACAATGTACATGAAGTGCCATTGAGTACAGACCAGTCTGCTCGGTAGGTGTCCTCCTTTGTTCCAGTAGAAGGCGAAACGCTCAGCGTGATGGTCGGAGCGGCGATCGCCGTTACCTCATAAGAACTGGTGCGTTGCGCATTGCGGCCCGGTGCAGGCCAAGGCATGCGAGAGGTCGCGGGTGCTGGGAGGTTCCACATGAACAGATGTCCCATGGCATCACCCGTAACCAATTCAAGACTACCATCTCCATTAAAATCACTGACCAAAGCATTCCCCTTCACGTTGTAACTTCCCGTCGAGGTGATTTTGGGAAAGCCAGCCAGTTCAGTGCCGTTGAGTTGGTAGGCGTGTAGAGCAGGAGTGGCGCCCTTGTAATGGGGTGAATCGGAAGACACGATGATTTCGGCTTGTCCATCTCCGGTGATGTCGGCGATGGTTGCAGACAAGTATCCATAATAAATGTGTCTGGCCCAGCCCGCTTTTTCGAGTGGAGCTTCGACAGGCCAACCACTCAATCGAGTGCCGGTGTTCTTCAATACATGCAACAGATTTTTCCGTGGATTCACTTCTAAAACCCCAACCACCAATTCAAAAGTGCCGTCGCCATCAAGGTCACCGGGAGTGACGGGACTTACAAAGGAACTATTGGTAGGCGAGCCGTCAGTGTCTAACAATCGATGTGGCCACCCGCTGACATTGTTGCCGCTCTTATCAAAGACATACACCGTGCCATCGGCAGTGGTGGTGATGATGTCGAGACTGTGGTCATTGTCGATGTCTGCCATAACTGGTCGGGGGCGCCAGAAATCGGTTTTCACCGCAGACACTTTCGGCCACCCACTCATCAACGTACCCGTCGAGTCATAGAGGCTCAGTTGACTGGTCTTGTCAGCCCGTTGCGATTCGATAGCGATTTCGCGTTTGCCATCTCCATCAACGTCGCCAATCGCGGGTGGGCTGCCTCGATTCACCACGTTGCCCAACGACTTGGGCCACCCTGGTTTTGATTGGCCGTTGATGTTCGTTACATTGAGTGAAGTGCCCTCGTGAATCACAGCGTCTTTCACGCCGTCGCCGTCGATGTCAGCAATGGCGACGTACGTTTCCGTACTCGTGAGGGGCCACGTCATCAGACGACTGCCTGTATTTGAAAAGAGATAGATGTTTTTCTGGGTAGCGGCGACGATTTCTGAGGTGCCGTCTCCATCAAGATCTCCCACCGCCAGCGAAAGCACATTGGCGTCATCGGCCAGAAGCGGCTGTGGCCAACCGCTCAATGACTGTCCATGCCCATCGCTCACATGCACTTGGTTGCCAAAAGCAAACACGATGTCAGTGACTTTGTTGTTGTCGATGTCCACCACCGCGAAGGTGTCAAAGAGTTGAGACTGGCTTTCTTTCCTCAAGTCGATAGGAAAACCTGCTGCAGTATCAACCAACACAATTTCGCGCGTCTCACGAAATTCAGCGTCTTGAATGTGTACAATTAACGTGACGGCGTAGGGGCCTGGGCTCAGGCCAGTCGTATCAAAAGTGCCCAGTGTATTTCGAGTGACGGGCGAGTTGCCTCCGTTGGTCAAAGCGAAGTGACTGGGTGAGACAATGGCTCCAACACTTGTCGCCTCGAGACGATAGCTGATGAAGGTTTTCGGGTCCGCCGAGCCTGTGATGGTGATGGGCTCGCCGATTCTGAGCACTGTTGAGTCAAAGGCCGTAGGAAGCACGGGCGGGTAGAGAACATCGATGGTGTCGACGACCGTCTCTTGTCTGTCTTCGAAGACAGTTCCATTGGTTTGAGTGGCCTGCAGGCGAAGCGTGTATTCCCCATCGTCCAGTAACTGACTGCCTAATGTGCCGTTGACAGCTGAGGTTCCTGAAGCAACTGGTGTGTACGTCATCGCTCCGTCTTTGAGTTTCCCTGCCTCTAAAACCCAGGATTTTAAATTTGGGCCACCTACACGACCCGTGGCCGTAATTGTCGATGTTCCCAGGGGAGTCAGAGTGGTTGGAGAGGTAATGAGCACTTCCAGGGGTTGGCTGGTTTGAAGTGATGCTGCCGCGTCAACAATTCCGTAGCCGGTTGCAGGGTCAAAGCCAGAAGGGGGCACATCACGGGAGCCCTTTCGAAGCGACTGTCGCACTTGCTCCACAGACAGTTGGGGAAAGCGAGAGCGAATGAGCGCAACTACCCCAGCAACGTGAGGCGCCGCCATCGAAGTTCCGCGCGCTCGGAAATACTGGTCGTTGACGATGAGTTCGGTGTAGCCGTTCATGCTGGTGCCCGCCGCTCGAGTCGACAAGATGTTGCTGTAGATTTTGCCAGCGGAGTTGTCGGTATTGTCACCCCCCGGTGCGGCGACATCGACTTCGCCGAAGTTGGAAAAACTGGCTTGGGTATCGAGTTGCGAAGAGGCAGCGACCAACACGACTTCGGGGAGATTTTGTGGACTCAATTTTTTGATATTGCTCGCTGAGTTTCCCGCGGCAAAGACCACCACTGCTCCGAGCGCGGTCGCTTGCTTGACTGCATCTTCTACCACCGGGTTGACAGGGCAAGGCCAGCCGCACCCCCAGCTGTTGTTGATGACCTTGGCGCCATTTTTTGCTGCGTACACAATGCCCGCGGCCAAGACTGAAACGCTGCCACTGCCAGCGGCTGACAGTCCTTGCACGGCCATGATTTTGGCCTTGGGTGCGACGCCGACGACGCCGATGGCATTGTTCCCAACTGCGGCGATGGTGCCAGCCACGTGTGTGCCATGCCCATGACGGTCAATAGGCTCGTTGTTGTTTTCAATGAAATTCCAACCATGAACATCATCAACCAAACCATTGCTGTCATCGTCGACTTGGTTGCCGGGAATTTCGCCGGGGTTGTCCCAAATGTTAGAATTTAAATCAGGGTGAGTGTAATCAACTCCAGTGTCTACGACGGCGACTACCACCCCGTCGCCCAAAGAAAGATCCCAGGCTGCTGGTGCATTCACCCGTTTGATGCCCCACAAGTCGTCATAGTTTTGCCCCCATGCGCCCTGAGAAGAAAAATAGGGATCATTGGGGACGGTATAGGCTTCCACCTTGTAGTTTGGCTGTGCGAATTCTACCCGCGAGTCACTAGCGATGATGTTGGCCAACGTTTCAATGTTGGCCTCGCTTTCTGTATTGAGAATGTATGTCTGTCCAGACGCCAAAGCAGACGCGACTTCTGCCGCCGAAGCTGCCGCGCCATTGGCAGTGAGTAGCGAGCGGCCCATCAATGTGCGTGCACCCGTCAGATGGTGCGTAGTCGACAGCTCTGCCATTAGTGCAAGAGATTGAGTAGCAACCTGTTGGTCGCTTGCCCGTGGATCACTCTTCATCTTGACGATGATTTGACTCGGCAGGTACCCCAGTTCTGGTTGAGCCGGGGCTTCTTGAAAAGATTCTGGCTCAACCTTTGGGGCAACCGTTCCAGTTGAACAGCGCTGTAACAGCAAGCCGAGGAGACTCGCGGCGAGAAAACGAAAGTGCACATTTCGTCTGTGTTTCAGCAACATGCAGAGCGTCTTTCTGGAAAGGGAGTTCGAGTCGTGAGCAACGAAGACTCGGAATGCTGCAATCGCCCAGAAGTGCACGCGCGGGAAGATATAAATTCTATCGCCACCCAGAGCGATACATCAATGGACAGCCTTACGCGCGAGGGCAGCCAGATGCTCGCAAGTTTGAG
>JAYUVR010000057.1:0-5107 GCA_043753955.1 Archangium sp.
AGCCCCATGGCCACGGTGATGGTGGCGAGCGCATCTGAAGCCAGAGAATTGATTCGATTGGCAAGAGTACATTCCAATCTCACCCTCGATGGCGGTCACCATTGGTATTTGACTGAGAGCATACGAGACCCTTTGATCTTGAATGCGGCGACGCCCGATGGCCTCAATCTCGCGAAAGGGCTTTCTCGTGCTCAAGACGGCGGCCCGGCGTACACCTCGTTTCGCAGCAACTTCGTCAAAAACTACGGAACCGCGGGCGTTGACTCTTCATATCTCGCTCAGAGTTACGACACGCTTTGGGTCGTGATGCTCGCGACCGCTGCCACCCAAAGCATCAATGGCGGCCTTTCGGGGCCCAATCTCGGTGTCGCCATGTCGCGATTGCTCAGGGGCGGTCAACCGCACGTTTTCTCTCAGTCGAACTGGGGCCCGGCATCGAAGAAGCTCATGTCGAACGACACCATCAACATCGAGGGCGCGTCTGGTACCCTTAATTTCGGCGACGCCGGAGCAGCAAAAGCGCCCTACGAACTTTGGCAAATCATTGACGCGGGTTTCGTTCCGCTCGGCCTTCGCTAAAGCCCGAGGTTTTAGAAATAGATGAAACAGCGCAGGCTCGATCAGATTTTGTCATCTCTTGGGTACTGCAGTCGCAAAGAAGCCCAGCAGTGGTGCAACCAGGGCAAGGTGCATCTCGCATCAGGTGATTTACTCGATGACGCAGCGGCTCGAGTTGACCCGCATCAAGTGCGCGTTTTGGGTTCGCCGCTTGAGTTTCCCGGGGGGCTGCTGGTGATGTTTCACAAACCGGTCGGCTTGGTGTGCAGCCACGACAGTGCCAAAGGTCCGAGAGTCTACGATGCCTTGCCTCCCCAGTGGCTTCAACGTTCACCCAAAATCACCACGGTGGGGAGACTCGATAAAGAAACTTCAGGACTGTTATTGCTGACGGACCAAGGCCAATTGGTTCAACAGCTGACTTCACCCAAACACCATGTCGACAAGGTCTATCTCGCCCTGCTCGATCGCGAGCCCTCACCTGAAACAGAACTTCGATTTGCCCAAGGCATTGAGCTGAAAGAACAGGGTGAACAATTTAAAACATTGCCTGCGCGATTTCGCGCGCTCGGAGCACGGCGCGTTGAAGTGACTGTGCAAGAGGGCAAATACCACCAAGTGCGCCGCATGTTCGCGGCCGTAGGCATTCAAGTTCTCGCGTTGGAACGAACGCGCTTTGGCCAGTGGTCTTTGGGAAACCTCGCCTCGGGCGAATGGCGCTCGCTCGCCTTTCCCTAAAGAAGAGTCTTTTGGGTCAGCGCTTTTCGATGAAGTTCCTAAAAGAATCTGCCACCAAGAACTTGAGCTGAGCGTCTCCGAAACGCACCTTGTCTCCATCATTCAGGAGCGTCCGCTCACTGGGTTGCAACTTCACCTCGTTGACCCACGTGCCATTTTTCGATTCAGCATCGGTCAGAAACCAGCCTGGCCCGCGGTCGTCGCTGCGGAAGAAGGCGTGAAAGCGGCTGACTGAATCGTCTTCGAGCACCAAGTCATTGTTTTCCACTCGGCCCACCGTGATGCCCAGCGAAAATGCATTCTTGCTGTTGTCGCTCTTGACCAACTTAAAAATGCGAGGGTCACCGACAACGGGTGTCCGGGGAGTCTGCCCACTGGTGGTCTCCCAGTGTTCCGCGTCAGCGGTCCCCAGGGCTTCCCAAATCAAGACGGGGCACTGGTATTCAGCCCATACCCGGGCTTCGTCACGGCGAAAGCGGATCAACACCTCACTGAGTGATTCAGACACGTCGCCAAACCTACGTCACCCGCCCCCAGACGACAACGATGTCTTTGAAATCGCGCATCGCGTCGTGGTTTACTGGTGCCCTTCGTAGGCTTGGGGGCTAACTTGTGAAGGTGCTCGATCGTGAGGCGCGAGACCTCTTCAGCGCCATATTGCTGATCAGCGCCACCGTGTCCGGTGGATTTGGGGTCTATAGTGCGGCCACCCACGGCCAATGGGTTTTTTTGCTCGTGGGCGCGACCCTTACCTGTGCGCTGATTGCGCTCAAAGTACTCCTCCGCCTGGTACCTCCGCAGATTGTGGCGGGGCTCTACGCCATCATTTGTTTGGCGTTGTGCGCCGCCCGAGGTCTTCATGATGGCGGTCTCGATGGGCAGGGCTTCCTCGCGGCATCCATGCTCATCGGGGCTGGCGCATTTTTCTACGGTCTAAGGGGGTGGGCGTTAACCACGGCCGGGAGCTTGGTCGTCGGCGTTGCGTTTTGGTTTAACGACGGGGCCGAGGGCGGTCTTCCTTTCCGTGAGATGCTCGCAGAGCTGAGTCTGCCCCTGGCGTGCTTCATGATGGCAGGAGCAACGGGCACACTGCTTCACTTTAAGTTAACCCGCGTGACGCGCCGCCTCGAAGCTCAACAACGAGATCTCCAACGCACCACCGCGCTGCTCGAAACCGAAATCAAACAGCGCACCCATGCCCAATCAGAACTGGCCCGCGCGTACCACCTCGCCCTCGAAGGCGCGGGAGTCAAGAGCGCCTTTTTGGCCAACATGAGCCATGAGCTGCGCACTCCCATGAATGCGGTCGTGGGCTTGACCGACTTGCTCTTGCGCGACGAGCTCACGCCTCACCAACGCGAGAATCTCGAAACGGTTCAAGAATCATCTCAGGGGCTGTTGGTGCTGCTCGATGATTTGCTCGACTTGAGCAAAATTGAAGCAGGCGCCATGCGCCTTGATGCCATCGATTTCGCGCCCCGCGATGTGCTGCTTCAGCTCGAAAGACTTTTCACTCCCAAAGCGCGCACCAAAGGCGTGGGGTTGGAAATGGTTTGCGAACCCGGCGTGCCACCGGTGCTCAAGGGTGACCCGTTGAGGCTGAGCCAGGTCCTCACCAACCTCATCGGCAATTCGATGAAATTCACCGAAAAGGGCCGCGTGAGAGTGCTTCTCTCGTGGCTCGAACCTCGCCTGAGAATCGAAGTCTCAGACACCGGCATCGGCATGACGCCAGAACAAGTAGGGGCCCTCTTCCAACCCTTCACTCAAGCCGACAACTCGATGACTCGCCGCTTCGGAGGAACGGGGTTAGGCCTCGCCATTGTGAAGCGGCTGTGCGAGCTCCACGAAGGCGATGTCACGGTGACGAGCGAAATAACGGTGGGCAGCACTTTCGTCGCCACCTTGCGATACACCTTGGGCGCGCCGATGCGGCCGAAGCGCTCTTCAAACAGCCTCAAGCCCGTATTGCCCATCGAAGGGCTTCGCGTGCTCATCGCCGAAGACAATGTCATCAACCAGCGCGTCGCTGAACGCATGCTGACGCGCTTGGGCGTCTCTTTCGCAGTCGCCTGCAATGGAGTCGAAGCGGTGAAAGAAGTCAGCCGTGGCGCATGGGACATCGTATTAATGGACTTGCAAATGCCCGAGATGGATGGGCTCGAGGCCACCCGCCGCATTCGCGCTGCACCGGGCGAACAACCGGTCATCATCGCCGTGAGCGCCAATGCTATGGAAGAAGACAAAGCGGCAGCTCGAGACGCAGGGGTCGATAACTTTCTGGCCAAACCCATTACCCTCGACGCCCTCTCAGAAGCGCTTCGTCGAGGGCGAGATGGCCGCCCCACCCAAGTTGCAGTGTAAGAATTTAGCGATGTATGTAGTTGAGGCACATTGAGCGCGACTGTAATTGTCTGATTTGACCATCGAGTACCTCGCGCTTGAGCGCTACTATGGCCATGTTTATTGAGGGAGCATTTCATGCCACGTGGCACTGCCTCCAGGCGTAGGAATGTTTAATAAAATAATTGTGCAATACACCCCCGGTGGCGGTGGAACGATGCAGTCGTTCAACAAAGTAGCCGCCCAAGGGAGCTGCGTAGCCGATGGTTTCTATGCAGAGACAGGGACCAATCGGGTCATTCTGTGTCCACAAACTTGCGCCCTGGTGCAAGCAGACGAGAATGCCAAACTCGACGTTCTTTTTACGTGCGAGCCAGAAATCAACTGACTCTGGCACCATTCTGTGTATGGTGCGCGGCCCATGCGCACCTACATCGAACGGCTCTTCCTGGCCGGCCTTTTTTGCCTGACTGCTTGCGACCCTTCAACCAGCACCGAATCTGAAGCATCACGGAGTGCAGGCATTTCCGATGAGAACGGCCCCGGTGCAGCTCGGCCGCAATTCGATGCCTTCGCCGCCTCAAAGGGCAGCGGCTCGCAAAGCTTTGCCAAGGTTCGCAATTCGCATTCTGAACTCATTCGAACTGGCACCCAGGTACAGCTTGACGAGCGTCTGGGCGTTCCCAATTTCCTCATGGCGGCTCCGACGGCCTCGCGAGTACCGAATCAATTTGCGCTCAAACCGGGAACTCGGCGCCCCAACGCGGTGGAAGTTGCTCGGGCGCACTTGGCTCGATTCGAGCCCCTTTACTCGGTAGCGAAAGGAACGTTCAGCACTGCGGTCGTCCGCAATGTCCACGATACGGGGCGCGGCGCCGTCATCGTCAGCTTCGCGCAAGTGCTCGATGGCGTGGAAGTGTTCCGCAACGAGATGCGCGTGGTGATGAATCGCGACCTTGATTTGGTGGCTCTCGGTGGCCATCTCCCGCAGGCGGGTGCTCCTGCTTCTTTTTCTCTCGATGCACAGGCTGCTGTTGCCGCTGCGTTGAGCGACTTTGATCCCGCGGCCGCGCAGTTGGGCGTCACTCAAGCCCCCCAAACCAAGGGTGCGTACCAGCTGTTCAATCTGGTGCCCAAATCTTCAAACCTGCTCGTCAAAGCCATTGAACCGGCGCGCACCAAGCGCGTGTTGTTCGAATTGCCCGATGGGCTCGTGCCGGCGCACTACGTCGAATTGAATCTATCTCGCGCCGGTGTGACCGTTCCCGACGCCTATTCGTACGTCATCTCGGCCACCGACGGCAGAGTGCTTTTCCGCAACAACCTCACTGCAGATGCGAACAACCCTTTCACCTATCGAGTGTGGGCTGACACTTCTGGTCTGAAGGCGCCGTTTGACGGCCCAGAAGGCAATACGCCAACGCCTTTGCTCTCGGCCACCAATGACGGGTCGAATTTCCCATACGTC
>JAYUVR010000058.1:0-5281 GCA_043753955.1 Archangium sp.
ACGTCGACGCCTGCGGTGCCCTAAAGGCACAAGCTTTCGTCGCTGGCGCTTCAGTGGCTGTCATGGCGGCACCCGCCATTGTTGTCGGTTGTGGCGCCGTGTGCCTACCGAAAACCCAAAACACGACACAGAGATCATCCCTGCACGACACGCGTGCCATACGAGTGGAGATGAGGCAAGGCAAAGCGCCATATGGTGGCGATTTTCGGTGGAGCGGAAGTGCTCAATTTGGAGCCACAAAACGGCATTCGCCCATTCCAGACATACGTCGGACACACGCGTGCCATGATAGTGATCCGGGAAAAGAAAATGCTGATTGGCTTATGCTGCCCGGCGGAAGTACCGATGATGCAAACCGCCAAGCACCTTGACGGCTCGCACCGCCCCAGCAGACGGAAGCTCAACAGCCCTCTCATCCGGCGCATCCTTGGCCAGCGCCAAATGGGTACGACTGCCGTTGTAATACTCGATGTATTCTCTCAACAGCCGTCGCGCGTGGGCTTCATTCAAGACAATGACATTGTCGAACAACTCTTTGCGCAAAGTTCGGATGACGCGCTCGCAGTATGGGTTTTGCCAGGGCGAAGCAGGGGCCGAAGGCACGTCTTCAATACCCATAGCAGTAATGGTGCTGATGACAGCCTTCCCGAAGACGCCATCCCTGTCGCGATGCAGAAATCTCGGGGCCGAATCATAGGGAAATGCTTCTCGCAATTGCTGACGCGTCCAGTCTGCAGTTGGGTGGCTTGTCACAGCGACGTGGCGAAGTTTCCGACGGCCGTGCTCCAACACGACAAAGCCGTACAGCAATTGAAACGTCGCCGTGGGAATGACGAAGAAATCCATCGCCGCCGACTGTCTCAAGTGATTGCGCAAAAAAGTCCGCCAACTTTGGGAAGGTGGACTCCTGGGCTTGAGCCGTTTGGGCAAATATTTGGTCACTGTAGACTGGGCTACGCGGTAGCCCAATTTCAACAACTCCCCGTGAATTCGAGGCGCGCCCCAGCCTGGGTTGTCAGTGGCCATGCGATGCACCATCGCCACGACTTCGCAGGACACTGGCGGCCTACCTCCAGGCGACGAGCGCCAGCTCCAAAACAGCCGAAAGCCTTTGCGGTGCCAGGCAATGACGGTGGCCGGCTTCACAATGTGCAGTGCATTTTTCCAATTGGGCCACACGCAGGCTAATGCCATCCAGAAAAATCTGTCTCGCATACGCAACTTTGGCCGAGGCGTGCGACGACGAAGCACGGCCAGCTGTTGCCTCAGCGCGAGATTCTCCAGCACCAACTGCGACCCACTCACCGACACCACAGCAACAGCGGCAAAAATCACCAAGCAAACCAAGGCGAGACCCAGCATTTTTCAAGTCTAACTCCTGAGGTTTTTATTTCATGAAACGGGCGCTCTCATTAAGTTTGGCATTGCTGGCCGCCACTGCGAGTGCATTACCCAAAACCAAACATCTCCATTTCTTCCGAGAGAATCAGCCAGAGCAGCCGATTGCGCATTTCTCCTTAGGCCAGTTTGACACTCAAGCCTGCACAGACAACACCAGCACCATTCCCGGTGGCTATTCTCGCTTCAGAGTCGGCCCGCGGGCGCTGGCCAAAGTATCCGTGCACGCCGAGTGTCGCCGACTGGAAGCACTGCCTCCCAGCACGTTGACTGAGAGAGACAAAGTATTCCTCCGCGACAGCTGTAAACCTTCTCAAGAAGACTTAAGGCCCGGCGAGAGACTCTGGGACTCCCCCAGTTTCGTTGACACTCTGAAAGAGGGAGAACGTCAACATGGCAAGGAGAAAGCGGTACGGAAGGTCCTTCAAGAAAGAAGCAGTGAAGGCTCCGACTTCTTGAGTCTCAAAGTGGAAAAAGAAATCGGGCGAGCCACACTGGTGATGGACGTCGGCGTCAACGCGTGGCTTTCGCCCGATGAACGGGAACTCATCATCGATATACTGCGAGGGCAGCGCATTCGATTTTCAATTTCGTTCTAAAAAAGAAATGCCGCCGGTACGAAGGTCGATTTCAGTGCGCGATAGGCGGAGGACTGGCGCGTCGCCCAAGCATCTGCTCCACAGCGGATATCCTCAGCACTGAGGCCAAAGAATCGACCCCGATTTCCAAGTCGAAGCGAGCCCTCAGCTCCATGTGGAATGCGATGAGTTTGATGATTTAGGTACACCGGTTCATTTTGGTTTGATGGATTACGTCAAGGAGTGGTGCAGAAAGACCCAGTGTCTCTCGAGTAAGGCACAACCCCTTGGCAACACAAGCAGACGCTGCCCCCTGTTGGCCTCTCAACACAATGATGTTTTGCTTGTGAATGCCTGTACTGTTGGGAGTATTTGTGTCTCGAATTGCGCTTCTGGGAGCAACTGGAAAACTTGGGCAACAGCTGCTGGGCCGTGCTTTGGATCAAGGCTTTACCGTAAGTGTGCTCACGCGCCATCCGCGACGTATCACCAGACAAAATGAGCGACTCACCGTCATCAAAGGAGATGCCTTAACGGGAGAAGGACTCGGTGCGGTGCTTGAGCGTTGTCAATTTGTTATCTGTGCCATTGGGTCGATGAGGCCGGTATTGGAAACGTGCCTCAGAAATGTAGTTCTTCATCTTCAGAGCGCGAATTCGCTGAAACGATTGGTGCTGATTTCTCGACTTGGTACTGGTGAAAGTCTTCCACAAAGCGCGCTGGCGTCTGGCCCATTACAACGCCATTTGCCCGTGATTCTTCAGCCTCTCTTCAAAGACATCAACGCCGCAGAATCGGTGGTGCGAGAAAGGGGCCTGCCATACAGCATCTTTCGCGCTACTCGGCTTACCGATGATGTGCCGACCGAAAAAGTAATTGCGGTCGACGCTACCGAATCACCTCCTCACAGAATTTCTCGAATCGATTTCGCTCACTTCGTCATCGATAGCTTGAGTGAACCGAGCTGGAACGGAGGGGAGAAAACGGTCGGCTCGGCATGAGTCGAAATTCATTTTCTTTTGAGTGTGTTTCCCTATTGAAATCGATGAATGCATTCGCGAGGCCGTAGACGGTTGCCTACAGACTAATCCAACAGACCAAATCGCCTCGGGGAAGACATTGGGGGCAGCCCTTACGGCCCAGGCAATGACTGTTGCAGGCTGAACAATGTGCAACGCATGTTTCCCATGAGGCCACACGCAGGCCAATGCCACCCCAAAAGCCTGTCTCGCATACTCAACTTCGACCGAGTCGTGCGACGACGAAGCACCGCCAGCTGTTGTCTCAAGGCGAGATTTTCCAACATCAACTGCGGTCTACCCCCCGACACAACAGTCACAAAACAAATCAAGGCGAGGCACGGCATTCTTCAAGTCTAACTCTTGAGGCTTTTATTTCATAAAAGCCGAGACTCACATTGGCGTTCCGTCTTCATGATTTCCATCGACTGCGTCGATCACCCCTCAGAGGATTACTCCAATGGGGAATTTGGAGAGCTCATCAAGGCTGGCCCTTAAATGCTGTAGAGGCCAGCGGTTGACGCGTCTGTTGTGGAAAAAAATTACGACATTGGCTTGACGAACCTCAACACGATTGAACGCGCATATCAGTTGCATTGAGTTGGGCTCGTCGTCACCAAGGCAACAACCTCACGAGAAGTGTTGCCCACCAAGGCAAGCAGTTGCCTCCTCGGCAATGTATTGCTCATGAAACCAGCTTCTTAAGTGCTCAAGAAAACGTTCGTAACCGGTAATTCTCAAGAGCATCCAAGCCACCGAGACTCGTAACGAGCGCCAATCACTTGATTATGTTTTCAACCCCATGGTTGGCGTCCCCTTTGCTTATAGGCGTGACGCTTACCTCGCCCCCTCATTTGAAAGCAGCAATGAAACTGACTTGTCCTTTTCGAACTTCCCTTCAATCTCTGATGTTGGGGCTGGTGCTGTTGATTCCATCTGTCGTTTTTGCCTCCGTCATTGTGGGCGAATCGTTGGAAGAAATGACACACGCTTCGATGCGCATCGTGCGTGGGTTTGTGGCCAACACTGAAGCGCGGGTTGACGCCCTTACTGGCAACATTTTTACCTATGTTGATTTTGAAGTGGTGGAAGCGCTCAAGGGCGAACAAAGCAATATGTTGCGCCTCAGAATCAGCGGAGGCACCATCGGAGGCATAAGCCAGGAAGTGGTAGGCAGCGCCCGCTTCGAGGTCGGCCAAGAAACAGTCGTGTTCTTAGACCCATCGAACGAGCCAGAGACCTGGCTGGTGCGCTCGATGTCAGCGGGGAAAGTAGATTTCCATCGCAATCACACCGGGCAAAGACAAGCAAAGCGTCAGCTTGATGGTTTGAGCTTTGTCATGCGTGACTCAACTGCAATTGGCAATCAGCCAAACGAAGACTTGGGTGCCGCCGATGTCTTCTTGGCCAAAATTCGTCTCTTGGTGAGCGCGCAATGAGACCCGCATTCATCTTCATTGCATTTTTTGCAGCCAGTGCAGCTTTGGCTGACGTCGGCGATAGTAAGTGGGCGAATGAATCACTTCCAGTGAAGTACCAAATCGCCGCCTCGACTGACAACACGGGAGGAATGACTGTCAACGGAGGGCTCCCCTACGCCCGCGCGATTGAGCTGATTCAAACCGCTCTCGCTTCGTGGAATTCGACCAACGTCACTTCTTGCCCAGGCCCCACCAGCTGGAACACCCAATACACCGGCCAGTTCTCTGCGCCGGCGGGGAAAGATGCAGTTTCGAATTCAGACAATACCAACCGGGTTATTTTCTTGAGCGGCGCAAACTGGACAGAGAGCGCCACCGTATTGGCGCAGGCTGTACTCAGTCGCTATGTTGAAACGCCATTTAAGCGAGCATTTGACGGCGATATTCGCATCAATAACAACCATGCTTGGGCAGAACCGTGCCCCGGTGTCGCCGGCAAGTACGATCTCATTACCGTCATCGCTCACGAGGGCGGTCACTTCTTAGGCCTCAATCACAGCTCTTCAGCTGGCTCGGTGATGCTCCCCGAAATCGCGCCGGGCACTTGCTTGCGAACCTTGTCAGCTTCCGACATTGACGACGTGTGCACGCTTTATCCACCCGTTACATGCGCGCTCTCTGTTTCTCCTGCTGTCGGTGGCGTAAACACCACTTTCACCACCAGTTGGAATTCAAGCGGTAATGCATGCACATGGGCTTTGAATGGAGTTTCACAAGGCAGTATCCCTTGCTCCGGGTCCACCAATTTCAAGCAAGCTGTGGGTTCGTACACCGCGACTTTGAATACAGGCGTAAGCAGCTGCAA
>JAYUVR010000059.1:0-6312 GCA_043753955.1 Archangium sp.
GAACAATTTTTCGAAATGCTCCGCCCGGCCAAGTTTGAGGGTCGGGTCGATGTCGACTTACGAGAGACGGCAGATCACACCTACATGATTCCCACGGAACGTCAGTGGATGGTGGAACGAGTCAGCCGTTGGGTGGCTCAAAAGTTCGGTGCTTGACGCCAGCAGCCAACCCCGCTTAAGCACCTCTCATGGCACGCGTAACAGTCGAAGACGCTCTTCCTCATGTGGACAACCGTTTTGCGTTGGTTTTGCTCGCCAGCAAGCGGGCGCGCCAACTGATGGCGGGGGCCAAAGCCTTGGTCGAACACTCGAAGAACAAGCCGTGCGTGTTGGCGCTGCGTGAAATCGCTACCGGTCACGTGAAGTTCGACCGCGATGTGCGTGAAGCGCTGATGGGCAAGTTCAGCGCCCCTTCAGCTCAAGGCTAAACGCGCATCAACCTTTAGAAAAACCCCTGATCATTTCCCTCAAAGGGGGAGATGTCAGGGGTTTTTATTTGGCTGCATCAAGTCGGCCCCGATGCTTTGAGCTCAGTCAAAACTCGCCCCACCATTTCGCGCTCACCGGGGTAGCTCAATCTCGTCGCTGCCTCTTCAAGGGGAATCCACTTCGCGATATCGACTTCTTGGCGCATGGCTAGAGCGATCTGATCAATTTCCCCTGATTCCCAGTGAAAGACATAGAAACTGACGCACTTGAAGATGGTCTTGCCCTTGAATCGGTAGACGTACTTCACATCACCAAGCTTCTTGATGCAGCTGACCTTGAGACCGGTTTCTTCGAAAATTTCGCGTTCCGCAGTCGTCTGCGACGTCTCACCGCGTTCGATATGACCCTTGGGCAACGCCAACACATTCCGACCAGCGGGCTTGATGACCGCAAGTTCAGTCCGTCCCTCCATGAGCCGGAGTACGACCCCACCTGCTGAGTACTCCCGAGTCGCGACCACAAGTGAGGTTCTAGTCAGCTCGGCCTCAGCGGGCACGCCCGAAATAGTGCAGTTTCGCCTCTGAACCGAGCCGATAGGCGTGTCTGAGCTCAGAAAGAAGCCTGTCCATCTGCGCTGAACGCACCAATGGAAGCAGTCGTTGGCAGTACGACTTGGCCAAACGGTTCGCCTCGAGGTATCTCCAACGCTCGGCGGCTGAGAGATTCGGGCGCAATCGAACTTCTTCAAACAGACGACCCACCAGGCCACCGGCCCAACGGCCCGCGTTCAAACCCCATTTCAGCACTGTACACACCGCAAACTTATCGACCTCTGCCTGCGCCTCGAGTTCGAGCAACGACACGGTCCGTTCCAAGCGCGCGCTTTGGGCCACGTAGAGGAAGTGTGAAACGCCTTCGGCGATTTCGCAAAAGTCGCCCATGTCGTCGGTCATCGCCTGCCCTGGCGCGAGGGCCGAAAGGCGCGTCAACAATGAGGGTTCAACATACAGGGCCAGTTCCAACCCTTCTTCATCTTCAGAAACCAAGAGCTCTTCACGAGAACGCCCAGTAGCCCCAAGTTGCTGCGCAGACTCGCTATCGACCAAAAAATCACGAGCCCGGTACTCGCAGCGGATTCCGTAAATGGCTTCCAGCTGCTCTTGAATCGCGTCGACCATGGGCTAGTTCGCCATGCGTTTTTTGCCGGGCAACATGCCGGTGTCGATCAACACGTGTTCCAAGCGAGCATTGCCGGTTCGAGCCCAATTTTCGAAGACCTTCAATTGACCCTCTGGTCCACCTGCTGCCAGGCCGCGGGCCGAGATTTCTTCGAGCACATCGACGAGGGCACCGAATTTGGCGCACAGCTCTTGGTAGACCCCGGCGAATGACGACGTACCCGCCAAGTCAGCGACCGCGCTGTAGGCGTTCCGGCCCATTTGAATGTAGTAGTCAGCCCCCACCACGCGATCGTTGAGCGAAGACTTAAAAAAACCAGCGGTGTAGAGCGACACGTCACCCAGCCGTCTCAAGGTGCGCACTCTCTCTTCCCGCTCCTGTTGAAGCGCTCGGTGATACAGCACTGCTAAGGGCTCGGTCTCACGCTTGCCATCGACCTCTTGCGTGAACAGCTTCTCGGCCATGGCGTAGTCAGACAAGAGGTTGACCACGTAGAACTCGGTCACTTCCTCAATCGACACCCGCTGCCGCTTGACGACTTCACCTACCAACATTCGAAAAAATTCTTTTAAAGAACCACTCAATACCAGTTGACTCATGCGTGCGACAACCTCCGAACTGCCTCAAGTGTAAATCGACACGGTTCGAAAAACAGTACAGAGGCCTAAATATTCTCGATAGTTACGCTGGCGCTCCTACATCACGAGCGCCAATGACGCTGAACAGCAAAATTGGCACTGTCCTAGGCAAACTGCCAATGAGTGCCTTGACCTTCGAGTAATCAAGGTTATATCCACTGCGGCATCGGAGCTGGCACTCGAGCTTATCGAGTGCTAACCGAGAACCCGCAGTCACTATTTATTTAACGGAGATAACGACCATGAAGATTCGTCCCCTGCATGACCGGCTGATCGTCAAGCGCATCGCCGAAGACACCAAGACCAAGGGTGGCATCATCATTCCCGACTCGGCCAAAGAGAAGCCGCTCGAGGCGACGGTTGTCGCAGTTGGCAACGGCAAGATTCTCGAAGACGGCAAGGTCCGCCCGATGGACATCAAGGCTGGCGACACCATTCTGTTCTCGAAGTACTCGGGCACGGAAATCAAGATTGAGGGCGACGAGCACCTCATCCTTCGCGAAGAAGACGTGCTGGGCGTCATCGAGAAGTAATTTTAGTTCCCTCAAAGTTCTTTAAAGGACACCCACATCATGGCAGCTAAAGACATCATTTTTGATACCAAAGCGCGCGATGCGATTTTGCGCGGCGTGAACACTCTTGCTGATGCAGTGAAAGTGACGCTCGGCCCCAAGGGTCGCAACGTGGTGATCGAGAAGTCATTCGGTTCACCCACCATCACCAAAGACGGCGTGACCGTCGCCAAAGAAATCGAACTTGAGAACCGGTTCGAGAACATGGGCGCACAGATGGTCAAAGAGGTCGCGAGCAAGACCTCTGACGTCGCTGGTGATGGAACCACCACCGCGACCGTGCTTGCGCAGGCCATCTTTCGTGAAGGCGCGAAGTTGGTTGCAGCCGGTCACAACCCGATGGAAATCAAGCGCGGCATCGACAAGGCCGTGACGGCCATCGTGGCTGAGCTCAAGAAGCTTTCCAAGCCCACCCAAGGCAAGAAAGACATCGCTCAAGTCGGCACCATCTCAGCTAACGGCGACACCACCATCGGCAACATCATTGCCGAGGCGATGGACAAGGTCGGCAAAGAAGGCGTCATCACGGTTGAAGAGGCCAAAGGCCTTGAGACCACGTTGGAAGTCGTCGAGGGCATGCAGTTCGATCGCGGCTACCTCTCGCCTTACTTCGTAACCAACCCCGACCGCATGGAAGTCGAGTTGGCCGACCCCTTCATCCTCATCTACGAGAAGAAAGTCTCGTCGATGAAAGACTTGCTCCCCGTGCTTGAGCAGGTCGCACGTTCGGGCAAGCCGTTGCTCATCGTCGCCGAAGAAGTTGAAGGCGAAGCGTTGGCAACCTTGGTGGTGAACAAGATCCGCGGCGTGTTGAACGTCTGCGCAGTCAAGGCCCCTGGCTTTGGCGATCGCCGCAAGGCCATGTTGGAAGACATTGCCATTCTCACTGGCGGCAAGCTCATCGCCGAAGATCTCGGCCTCAAGCTTGAGAACGTCACCCTGAACGACTTGGGCAAAGCCAAGCGCCTTAAGGTCGACAAAGACAACACCACCATCATCGACGGAGCCGGTGCAGAAAAGGACATTCAGGCTCGCGTGAAGCAGATTCGCGCGCAGATTGAAGACACCTCGTCTGACTACGACAAAGAGAAGCTGCAAGAGCGTCTGGCCAAGTTGGTCGGCGGCGTGGCAGTCATCAACGTCGGTGCGGCCACTGAAACCGAGATGAAAGAGAAGAAGGCCCGAGTCGAAGACGCACTCAATGCAACCCGTGCGGCCGTCGAAGAAGGCATCGTTCCTGGTGGTGGCGTGGCGTACATCCGCTGCCTCAAGGCGCTCGAAGGCGTGCAGGTGTTGACCGAAGAAAAGTTCGGCGTCGACATCATTCGCCGTTCACTTGAAGAACCGCTCCGACAGATTTCCGCCAACGGCGGTCTCGAAGGCTCGGTCATCGTCAACAAGGTCAAAGAAGGCACGGGCGCTTTCGGCTTCAATGCCGGCACGGGCGTCTTTGAAGACCTGCTTGCCGCAGGCGTTATCGACCCGGCCAAAGTCTCGCGCTGCGCACTGCAGAACGCGGCCTCGGTCAGCTCCCTGATGCTCACCACTGAAGCGATGGTGGCGGAGCGCCCCCGTGAGGACAATGGTCCTTCGATGCCTCCAGGTGGTGGCGGCATGGGTGGTATGGGCGGCATGGGCATGTAAGTCGTCGTCTCGCATTTCGCGACTGCACTTCGGCCTTCGATCAACCTTGATCGAGGGCCGTTGTGTTATTGGTGCGCCTTCAAGAGGACGTCGAAGTGGCCCTTGACTCACCCCTAGGCGCAGTACTGAGGGAAAAAAATGGTGTCGACATCGACTCGACTGCCTTTTGGACCCAAAAATATTTAATCATTAAGGTATGTTAGAAAAAATTAAAGAGGCTGTTTTGCGCAGGTGCGGGAATGAGATCCTCGTGCTACTCAGAGGAGGAGTGCCGGCCCGCTTGCCGTCCTCCCGACACAAGATCCGAGGCTGCTCAAAAGGCTCCCGGGGACGTGCTCGAGTGAGGAATGCTGAACAGGCCGGCACTCGCTTTTTTCTTTTCGCTCTGCTCGCGTTGACCAGCTGCGCTTCAGGCCTGACCAAGGTCCTTCGCGAAGTGCCGCCGGGACTGAGTGTGGGTGCAGTCTTGATCACCCCAGTGCGAATACTGGGCGTCGAAGCACCACTCTGGCGGCAACTTGAATTGAGCCAAAGGCAGTTGCAGGTCGGCCTTAGTGAGCGCGGCGATCGACTGGCTTTTTTTGGGCCGACAGAGATTGCCATCACCCGCTGGGAAGAGCCCGGTTGGTTGGGAAACACAGGCCTTCAAAAACTGATAGCCGAGGGAATCGTCGCAGACCGAGCGGTGTTGATTCGCACCACGGCCGAGCAACGCATTTCGGCATCAACTCACGAAAGAGAAAATGCAAAGGGTCGGTCGCAAATGGGGGCGGTAACCCAAGAGACGACTTGGCTGCTCACTCTTGAGCTCTCTCACCCTTCAAGCCGAGCCATCATCGGAGAACTCAGCGCCAAAGTGACTCTCGACCCGTTTGCTCCTCCGACTGGCCAAGAGGAGTTCGACCCCGCGCCTCAAATGACTTCGTTGCTCGAATCGATGACGAAAGGAGCACTGCTCATTTTCGAACGCTGGGAAGCGCCTCAGCAACCTGTGCCTCCCCCGGGCTATGCGTTGGCTCTTTCCCCTGCCTTTTTGCCCCCCGACGAAGGTGCCACCCCTGATGATGCCCTTCAGGCTGAATTGTGGCGCTTCGCTCGAGCTCGTTTTCTTTCGCCGTGGCTCTCTGAGGTGGAGGCCGCAAAAGTGGCCACGACACCTCGAGGGTTAGTGGTGATCAACGCCGCTGCTGACGCTGCGGTTGTTCCTGGCGACGTGATTGTCGCCGTCGACGGTCAGCCCGCCATGCCGGAAATATTTGCGCGAAAGCGACTGCGAGGCCTGCCTGTAGAGGTTCGAGTAAGCCAAAGTGGTAACGAGCGTGATGCTGTACTTCGGTAGATGTAAGGAGAGGTTTAAGAAACGATATGGTTGATACCACTGAATCAGTCACCATTCCTGGTGACAGCATCACCCGAGTTCCCATCCGCCAATGGACGGTGGAAGTCGTGGGAGGGCCAGACAAAGGAAAGTCCATTTCCGCTTTGTCAGGGCTCGTTCGAGTTGGCTCTGATGCGGGGAATGATCTCGTGCTCACCGATAATACGGTCAGCCGTAGACACCTAGAAATTGAACGCACCGCGCGAGGGTTGTTGCTTCGAGATCTCGGTTCCCGCAACGGAACCTTTCTCGGAGGTCGACTGACACTTCAGTCTTTTCTCGAGCCGGGCGACAAAATTGATTTGGGCAAGACGCGCCTGACCATCAAACAGAAGAATACTGAGACCGAAGTCGAACTCGATGGCGGCGAACAGTTTGGTGAATTGGTGGGCATGTCTGAAGCGATGCGCATTGTCTTTGCTGAATTGAGACGAGTGACACGCGACGACGCCACGTTGCTCATTGAAGGTGA
>JAYUVR010000060.1:0-13173 GCA_043753955.1 Archangium sp.
ATTTCTTTCGCTGCATTGATGAAGCGTGTTGGAAAATCGGCGACGGTGTCATGAGGCAAGTATTGATGTGCTGAGTAGACGAGATTGACGCCTGCCAATGGGTGAGTTCGATAGTAGTCCACAGTGTGGGCCCAATTCATGCCAGCGATGACAATCACGGTGTGTTCATCTCGTTCGCGAATTGCATTCACCAATGTCTGCATTGCCAGCGCAGTAGCGGCGTCGGAATGACCATGTGGCTCATTGATGAGATCGTAAAGCAGGTTGGTACGGTTAGACCATCGCGCTGTTGCTTTGTGCCAAAAGGCTTCGGTCGTATTTCCATTTCCGAACGTGGGGAGTTCAAGAATGTTGCGATGGTAGGGTTCAAGCTGCATTCCAACTTCCCATTGCACGTCGAGCATCACGTACAGCCCATACGTGTTTGCTTCATCGATGAGTTGTTCGATTCGATTGACGTAGGCCTCGTCTTCTAAAAACCACTGCTGATTCACCGGCATTCGCACCACATTGGCTTTCCACCTCGCGGGGCTCGCCAACGTTTGAATCACGGCGCTCCCGTCGGCGGTCATTTTCCAGTTGCGCCCTTCGCGGTCGAATTCCAAAGAGCAAACACTCACTCCACGAAGCCGAACAGGGAGACCCGTCACGGAATTAACAAGCTGAGTTCCATCGACTTGAAGGCGAGCCAGCGGCGAACTGGGAGCCCGGCTTGGGTTTGTCTCTTCTGACCAGTTCAAGACTGTCTCCGGCATTGATTCACCACATGCTGCGAATAGTGTAACAATGATGGTCCATAGGAGAACGTACGACGAGGGCGTTGCGGTGGCCGTCATTGAGAGGAAGGGGCTCTACCGTGCCCAAACCTTTCATTCGATAGGAAAGATGTCGCGAGTGCCGTCGAGATAGTCGATGCGAAAGAGGTCTCCTTTAGCGAGTGGGGTGGGCTGCCCCTCTTTGGGGAAGATGGGAGTCATTTGGGAATTCAGCATTCCAAATCTGAGGGGTGATTCGAGGCCAGGCGTCGCTTCGACTATCCATCGCGGCAAACCATTGGCACTCATGACGCGAATGCGAACTGCCTTTTTCTGAAGTGGCCAACTGATGCTTGCACCTTCAGGTGAGCAGTTGACCGCAGCTGACGAATAGAACGCTGGTATGAATTGAGCGTCGTTAGATTGTTTTAGGTGTGGTGTATTGGGAAGAAGTCGTATTCGGCCTAAATCGAGACATTGACCGCCACATTCTGCTTGAAGCGTCGGCATTTCGATTGAGACAGTGACGCTCATGGCCTGACGTTCGACCGCTACGTTGACGCGTTGTACTTCGGCCTGCACGCCATCGAGGTCGATATCTTCAACTGCGCTCTCACTTCGCATCGCCTCAATGCAGAACCGGCCGTCACCTGACGTTGTTCTGGTCATAGACCTACCGATGTAGGTTACACCGATGGCATTCACCGTGGCTCCTGCCATGGGCTGCCCGTCGCTGTTTTCGACAGTACCGGTGATGCACCCAAAGGAAGAAATAGGCCAATCAACATTCCAGAAGCTGAAGTGATTCACCTGGGCCACTGCAAAAATGTCGCCCGTGTACGAACCATTCTTGATTGAGGCCAAACTTTCCTCTGCGATGGGTTTGCCAGGTGCAGATTCGAGCAAGCCTTCCCCCTCTCTGACCCATTGGCCTGAAGTTTCATCAAAGGCATACAATGGGTATTCAATTTTGCCACTGTTTGGGTGAATGTCAGTCACAATGCGCTGTGTTGAGTGAGGATATTGCATTCGCAATTCTGCGCTTTGGGTCAGTGAGGTGACGGTTTGCTTCGATTCTCGGTCAAAGAGTTCAATCGAAGAGAACACCCCCGAGAGCAAAAGATTGCCTTTGCTGTCGCCAAATGCGCCAGGAAAGAAATCTGCTTCAAGGCCAGGGTCGAAGACTCTGCCTCGAGATTCGAGATGTTGGGGGAGACCCCGAACTTCAAGTCGACCATCGTCTGAAGTGCAGGTGCCGTGTTGACACCGTAACGAATGCGCTGGAGCCAGAGCGGAGTCGAACTTTATGTCTGCGTTTGAGTTGACGACGAAGGTCTGAATTTTTTTGACGGCGCTCGGGTGGGAAATGGAAAGAATGGTTGTGTTTTGCGACGAAACGAACCGATGTACTGAGTAGCTTCCCGTCGCGTCAGTGAGAGTTTCAACGCGTTCGCTCTCGTCGATGCGTCCGTCTGAATTCACGTCGCAATGAAGTGAGACGAGCGCTCCCACCAGGGGAATCGAAGTGGCGAGACTCACTTGGCCATGCACGGTGAGACCAGGAGCGCGCTGCTGACAACCCGCGCTCAGGGCTACAGTAAGAAGACTCAAAAGAACGTATTTCTGAGAAGACATCGCGCGCTCCTAGCGGGTGCCGCCGTCTGTTTGTTTGCTCAATCCAGCGTCGGAAATCTTGGAACCGAACAGCCCCCTAGGTATGGCGTACAAGGGCAATTTCTCGACTGGAAGTGAGTCCGGACGACTTGGTGCCAAAGGCACCGGTCCTCCCAGCTGAGGTGGACTGCCCACAACCCCAGGAACCACGGAGCCGTAATTGGGCGAAGTCGAAAGTGCAGTTCCATTCTCAATTGGCTTTGAACGTTGTTTGCGCATTGTCCCGGCGGGGCCGGACCTCAAAGGTGCAGCGCTCGCTGGAGGGTTTCCGTCTGGACGACTTGGTGGCAAAGGTGACGAGCTGGCCGGCCCAACAACGCCTCCTGCCGGGTAAACCGGCACAAGCGGAGTTCCGTCTTCAATCGGCATTACCGGTTGTGGTGGACTTCCCACCACGCCTGGCTCGCAGCCGACAGGCCTGACGGCGCGAGAAATCGGCGTCACCGGGAGCGTTCGATTTTGAAACCAAACAAAGAGCCCAGTTCCGACAACGAGTAGCAACGTGACTAACCCAATCACTTTGCTGACACCAAAACCTGCGGAAGGAGACCCAAGCGGAACAGTTTCGGGTGGAAGAGTCTCAATGAGCTCGTGAATATTGCCGACGAATGCTGGACGAGGCGCGATGGCATCGGTGGCCTGACGTAGAGCACTCAATTTCAAATCAAGTTCATTCATGACGCACCTTCTCTCGAAGCGTCTCACGGGCTCTCACCAGCCGTTGTTCGACCGCACCTTCTGTAATCTCAAGGGCTGCCGCCACTTCTTTGGCTGAAAGACCTTCGAGCTCTTTGAGTACCAATACAGCTCGTTGTTCCGGTGTCAGTTGGTCGAGCAGCACCGCCAGTTCTCGCAAGGCCACTTTCGCTTCAGCAGGTGCAACTTGCGCTTCCTGCGGCTGCCAGTTTTCTTCCCGTCGTTGCGCTCGTTGGCGATCGCGAACCCAATTCAACGAGACGTTAGCGACAATGCCATACAGCCAGGTGTCTGCTGTTGCTCGTGGATCAAAGCCGCGTGTCGAAAGGGCGCGATAGGCGCGAAGGTAACTCTCTTGCACAATGTCTTGGGCATCACTTTCGTTGCCACAAAAGCGTGCAGCCAATCGATACAAGCGACTCGAAGTGCGATCGATGAGCGCATGAAATTCCACCTTGCTGAAGCTCGTCAACGGTGGCTTTTCGTCGGTCTCACGAAGAGGGGTGGATGAAGACTGTTTCATGTTCGTCTGGTTGAACACCACCAAGTGGCGCTTCCCTACGCCGTATCGTTCCTATTCGCCTTATCTGTATGGACTCGTCCAGGTGTCCCCGTGTCATCGGCGTGCGACCCATAGATAATATTCGGCGATTTCTGTACGGTCGGATGTGCCTACTCAAGCAATCGGCGGTGCCACTCAGGTCAAGCGCGTGATCCCTCAAGAGTCTCCCGTGAAGAGCGCACCGACGAAAGCGGTCGGCCTCGCCATCAATGCCTGCATTTCCAAGGAACTTGATCTTGTAGCACGGTGCATGTTTTTGAACCCAAACCTGTCGGCGGCTGACGTCAATGCACTCATCATCACCACTTCAAAACAATGCGAACATTGGCAAGGGTTGGTGAACGCAACGCAAAGAGCGAGCGCCCTGCGCGCAGACTTGCAGAAGAACTAAATGTCGCTGCCCTGGAGAGATGCATTTGAGGCGGTAGTTGATGTGCTGTTGCCACCTTCATGTGCTGCTTGCGATGTCGTGCTGCCTGCAGCGACTTGTTTTTGTGAAGACTGTGCGCACGAGGTGTTAGAACTGCCTTCAGTGCATTGTCTTTGCTGCGCTGAGCCGGGAACTTTTCCGCAGCAAAGATGCGCTCGATGTACGAATGGCATGCCCTGGGAACGCGCATTCGCGCCCTTTGAGCACGAGGGAATGGTGGCGAAAGCCATTCATCGTTTTAAGTATGAAGATCGCTCAGACATCGCGAGACCTTTGGGTTTGCTGCTGGCCGCCACCGCGCGAGATGAGTTGGCTTCGATGGAAGGAACGCTGGTGCCACTCCCATTGCATCAGTCGCGGTTTCAAGAGCGAAAGTATGACCAAGCCGCTTTGTTGACTGCGGTATTAGGCCAGAGGCTCAATCGCGAAGTGAAAACAGGCTGGTTGATGCGAACCCGCGATACGCGAAGGCAAGTCGGGCTGAAGGAAGAACAACGTGAAGAAAATGTGCGAGGTGCATTTAGCGCGACCTCCGCTGTGCAAGGCCGCCACGTGGTGCTGGTCGACGACGTTTTGACCAGCGGAGCCACGGCTCGTGAAGCCGCACGCGCCCTCAAAGCAGCAGGCGCATTGAATGTCTTTGTGTTGACCTTGGCTCGTGCCCGCAGCGACTTAAAGAGTGGAATCTAGAGCAACGGGCAGGCTCCATAAACCGGGTTCTCGAGGGGCGCACATTGACGGCCACCTGAGCAGCCAGGTTGCCCATTGGGGTTGCACAACTTGTGGCACGCGAAGCCCCCGTCGGGAACGTCTGAGAGACACACCAGCTGGGGAGCACAGTCATTGAGATAGTGACAAAGTTGCCCCTCAATCAGGTTGCCGGCTGAAAGGCATCTGGTATTCGAACTGTAATAACAGGCTCCGCTTTCACAGTCCTGCGCCAGGGGATTGCACGTTTCGCCGGTAGTCGGTTTGCAGACCGAGTCTCTGCACCAGCCGGAACTACAATTGTTGTAACAATTCAGTTTGCAGGTTCCGTAGCCAGTGGTTGGGTTGACGCCACACCCGAGCCCTTTTTGACATTGCTCGTTGGCTGTACATAATTCACCTAAAGGTTTGCTCCCTGGAATCAAACATCGGTCTCCGCTGGGAGAATCGTAGCAAGCAAGAGTTGAATCGACACATTCATCGAGCCCGACGTAGCACGTTGGAACGCACGTATTGCCGATGTAGCTGTAGCCCGTGTGGCAGGTGCAATACCGATTCTGATTCGGGTAATCATTGCAATTGGCGTGAGGACCACAGCCTCCATTGTCGGTTGCACATTGATCTACTTCACAACTGCCGGGCGTTCCAATCGTTCCCGGTGGGCACGCGCATGAAAAGGAGCCAATGTTATTTGAACAAACACTCCCCGACGGGCAACTGGTAGTGCTGCGACGACACTCGTCGATATCGACACAGTCTTTCCCGAAGCTCTCAAAGCCCTCTGGGCAGAGACAGGAAGAGTCCGTGACTGACACACAGACGTTCCCGCATTGGGTTTGAAAACCAAGGGAACATTGACAAGAGCGATTGACGCACACCGCATCGCCAACACAGTCAGAATTTGAATAGCACGCGCTCTCACATTTCTTACTCACTGGATTGCAACCGTAGTCACTTGGACAAGGTGCAACGGTGCAGTCATTAGGGAGCGGCTGACAACCACCTCTCAAACACACCAAGCCCGAAGCGCATTCTTTCCCACAGAGCCCACAATTGTTTTCATCTGTGCTCACGTCGACGCAACTGTCAGAACACAAAAAAGTATTTCCAGCACAAGCAGAGCCAATTCCCACTGGGACGAAACCCGCATCGGGTTTTCCGCCATCGGGAGCGGTGACCAGGTTGGCTGCACAAATGCCACCGGCTGCACACGTCGTTCCGCTAGGACAGGTCGTGCAGGCTTGCCCAGCAAAGCCACACGAGAAATTGGTGAGACCGAGTTGGCAAGCTCCTGAAGCGTCACAGCACCCTGAACAGTTTCCGACTGAACAGGTCGCGCTTGCAGATGGAGCCTGTCCACAGCCCAAAGTGAGAAGCACCAGGACAAAACTCAAAGAGAAAAGAGAGCGCATCGTGCTGACATGAGTGGGCAGGCGGTTCTCTTTTTTTGAAATATTTCGAAACTTGGGGCCGCAGAGAGCCAAGTGAGGGTCTTGCCTCAGGGCCCCCAGCCGTGATGAAGGGCAAGCCATGCCAGGAAAGTATGTGTGGCTCGCCGTCATTGCGCTTGCGGTTGTTGTCTTCGACCAGGTGACGAAGTTCGCGGTGTTAGACCAACTCACGTCTGCCTTTGACGCTGCCCCAACCGAGCGTCTGCACACCTTTATCAGCGATGCGCCTGCCCCGAATTTCGAGGGCTACCATTTTCGCCCCAAGGAACAGATTGTACTGTCTGATGATTTTTTCCGACTTCGCTATGCGGAAAACCCAGGCGCTGCGTTCGGCTTATTTCGCACCGTGCCAGAGCATTTAAGAGGTCTGCTCTTTCACCTCGTTTCAGTGGGCGCCGTCATTCTCATCGGTTTCTATTTTTCAAAATTGCGTGGCGACAAAGACGAAATCTGGGCGCGCTGGGGTTTGCCATTGGTCCTCGGTGGGGCCATCGGCAATTACATCGATCGCCTCTGTCGCGGTTTTGTCATCGACTTTCTCGAGGCGCACTGGTTTGAAAAAGCCTATTGGCCTGCATTCAACATCGCTGATTCAGCCATTGTGTTTGGCGTCGGCCTGCTGATGGTTGACAGCTTCGTCCGGAAAGAGTCGAAGGCGATGGGGCTCAAAAGGTGAACGCAGTCTAACTGACTGCAAAGTTGCACTTTTTGACTCTTCGTTCAGCCCTTGAGGCGCAGTTTCATCTGCACGTCAGAAGACCAATGATTATCGAAGGCCTTTACGCAGGTAGAAAGGTAGCGGTCATAGTTGTTCCAGACCGTCTCGCCGTTGCTCATGATTTTCCCACCCCAGCCACTGGCCATGATTTTCTCTTTGTGGAGTCGGAAGCGACGCAGCCATTCAGCCGTCGTTTTCCCATAATCAACTCGGCGGGTATTGAGCTGCACGATTTCCCACGATTGGCCACAGGCGGCGACGAGTTCTTCCAGCCGAGGGTTGAGCCCACCAGGAAAAATAACGTCAGCGGTGAATTTGAGGTCAGCCAAGTCTTCGCGAGTACGAGGCACCCGGTCTCTCAAGATGGCTTGGAAACCGAAACACGCGCCGGGCTTCACCCACGTCGCCAGCTTGTTGAAATATTCTCTGTAAATCGGCACCGCGAGGCCCTCTTGCTGTTGGGCTGGTGAAACGAGGTGGTCGATCATCTCGATGCTGGTGAGCGCGTCGTACTTTTCTGTCGGTGCGAAGTCTTTGTAGTCAGTACACCACACGGTGGTGCCCGGCAGCTTGCGAGCGCTGATTTCTTCAGCTTGAGCGCGTGAAAGGGTGACGCCATGAACGCGTTCAACTTTTCGCTCGAGCACCAGGTATTCCAAATTGGCGCCCCAACCGCAGCCAATGTCGAGCACCAATGAAGTCGGCTTTATTTCTGCGAAGTCGGCCAACCAGCGGCTCTTGTTTCGTTGTGCTTGCTCAAGAGTGGTGTGCTGCTCATCAAATACCGCACTGGTGTAGTGCATGCGCTCGTCGAGCCACAGACGAAAAAACTCGTTTGAAATGTCGTAGCCGATTTCAACTTCTTCACGGGTAGATGTCATGTTCGTAATTCCTGTACAGAGAAAGAGTTAAGCGACTGCATCGCCATTCATTTCGCGGGTAAGCCGCGTCAATTCTTCATGAAGCACATTGGCGGCGTGAAGGAGTTGCGTTTCTTGATGCAGCGATGAGAGGAAGAATCGAAGACGCGCCTGATCTTCTTCAACCGCGGGGTACAAAATGGGTTGCACATTGATGCCACGCTTTTTCAAGGCGTCAGAAAGCTGCAAACAGAGCACTGAATTGCCGACAATCGCTGGCACCACCGCAGTGTCTTTGGTCATGCCGGTATTGATTTTTCGCTCGTTGAGTAACTTCACGAAATAAGCCGCATTGTGTCTGGCTTTTCTCGAGCGTTCGGGGTGCGCAATCATCTGCTTGGTGGCCGCCAAAGCCGCGGCCGCATTCGGTGGAGGAATGCCCACAGAATAGACAAAGCCAGGCGTGGTGTATTTGAGATATTCCACCAAGGCCTTGCTGCCCGCGATGTACCCGCCACATGAAGCGAATGACTTGCTGAGTGTCCCCATCCACATATCGACGTCGGCGCGGTTGACGTTGAAGTATTCGCCAATGCCACGCCCGGTTTCACCAACGACGCCGGCAGAGTGCGCTTCATCGACCAGTAGCAACGCTTTGTGTCTCTTTTTAATCTCGATGAACTTAGGCAATTCAGGAATATCGCCGTCCATCGAATAGGTGCCTTCAATGGCAATCAATACTCTGCGGTAGTGCGGCCTCAAATTGCTCAACATGCGATCGAGCGCTTCCCAGTCATTGTGAGGGAAGGGGCGGCGTTTGGCTCCTGAGAGCTTCGCACCTTGAATGATGGAATCGTGGGCCAGGGCGTCGTGCAAGATGAGGTCGCCTGCTCCGAAAACGTGACCGATGACGGTGACGTTGGTGGCATGACCCGAGACCAAGACGATGCTGTCTTCTGTGCCGAAGAAATCTGCCAGCGCCACTTCAAGCTCGCGAGTCAGTGGTTTTTCGCCCGAAGCCACTCGGCTGGCAGACACCGAGGTGCCGTACTTGGTGATGGCGTCTTTGGCCGCCTGGCTGACGACGGGGTCTCCAGAATTCCCCAAATAATTGTACGAGGAGAAGTTCAGCATCTGCTGACCATTCACCATCGTGGTGTCGCCGCAGAGGCCTTCGTGCACTGAGAAATAGGGGTTTTGTAAGCCGAAGCCCTCAGCCATGGCGATGCGATCTTTAAGGTCTTCGTATTCGGGAAAGCGGGCGGGGTTCCAACTCGATTCTTCGACCGCCGGCTCTGTGCTGGTCTCAGGTTTGGCGCTGAATTGAGGGTCGCGTTTTTTGAATTCTGCGCTCATACCCGTGAGGTAGGCCACCAGTTTACCGGCTCCTGTCTGCCAGGTGAGGGTGCCGGTAAAGACGTCATCGCGAGATGATTCGAAGGTGACGGTGACTTTGAGTGGCCCCAGCCCAAAGGGAGCCAACTGAACAAATCGACCTAAACTTAAGGGGAAACCAGCCCGTTGATGTTTAACCCAAGCCCAGTACCCCGCGAGCTGAAACGATGAATCGAGAATCAACGGGTCGATGGCCCATTCAAGGCGCAGGGGCTCTTTAATCCATTCCGACGGACGGCAGCCCTTGACCATGCCGACCACGCCATCATCACTGAGCGCTTCGATGTGGGTGATGCCTTGAAGCCGCGGCCCATGAAAGGTGAAGCCCGAATAAAAGTCTTCGAGCGAGAGCGGCAACGATGCACTCGATGGCATCACTTTGACCACAGGCGCGATTGAGGCATCGGGACCCACGGTCACCGTTCCCGAATAGGCAATCGCGCGGCCCTGATTGAGGGTGACGCCCAGGGCATTGGCTTTGCCGTTTCGAAAGGTCTGTTTGACGTTCGCTTCGAGCCAGGTGGTGTCTGGCACGAGCACCGGGCGTTGCAGCTTGAAGTCGGTGACTGCGAAAGGCACGAATTCGCCCGGTGTGTTGGAACCCGCGGCTTCAAGTGCGGCCGCGGTGACATGGTCGAGGGCCGCCGCGAAAGGCAGTACTCGCTGACCCGCCATGGTGTGGTCGTTTAGATAAATGTGATTGAGCCGCGACACAGGAAAACTCGCACTGTGAAGCGTGCTTCGAGAAGGCAATGCACGGCCTATCAAGACTTCGCCTGTGCCCTGTCTCACCTCTTTCAAAAAAGCCGCTACGCCTTCAGCATCGGTCAGGAAGGTCACTCCCTCGGCCTTCAATTCGGCTTTTTTGAAAGCGGGAATGCGCTTGGCCATTTCAGAGTCTTCCCAAGGCGGGAAGTCGATGGCCACCGTGCGCAGGCCCGCTCGCTGGTGCTGGGTCAACCGAGCCAACATCTCGTTTGCCGCTGAGTAATCAGTCTGCGCTGCGTTACCGAAACGGCCAGCCCATGAACTGATTAACACCAACAATGAAAGTGCGTCTGATTGGGTGGCCTCAAGCAATGACAAGGCACCGCCGACTTTCGTCTCGAGCACCGCGTCGAGCTGGCCGACTTCTTTCTTCTCGACCAAGGCATCAGCCAACACTCCGGCGTTGTGAATGATGGCGTCGATTTTACCGTGCTGCGCGCGAATGGCGTCGATGGCCGTTTTGACACTGTTCGGGTCGCGCACGTTCATCGGGTGGTAGCTGCACGCCTTTGCCCCAGCGGCCTTTACTGCAGTCACAGACTTTGAGATTTCATCGCTGAGCGGTGAGCGACCCGTGAGGGCGATGGAGCAGCCATACACCTTGGCCAAGCTCGACGCGAAGGTGAGGCCCAGGCCTTTGGCGCCTCCGGTGACGACTACCACGGAAGAGGAATTGAGCGTTTTAACCGTGCCGTCTGCAGTTTTCGTCGGCATCAGCGCAACGGCCGTGCGACCATTTTGGGAATAGCCAACTTCGAGCGTGCGATCTCCTGAAGTGATTTCGTCGACGATGGCCTGCGCGAGCGTTTGGTTCCCGAGAGAAAGGTCGACATCGATGGCTTTGACCAAAGCGTCAGGCCACTCGTGCGCCAAGGCCTTGGTGAAGCCGAGCGCTCCCACTTGGCCCAGGGTATCGGGCGTCACGCCATTCAAACCAAAAGCGCCTTGCTGCGCGGTCACCGTGACAAACAATTCCGCGTTTTCAACCCCAATCTTTTGCGCAAGTGACAAAAGAGCACGGGTGGGCGCTCGGTAATCTGCGGTCTGACCTACGCTGGCGAGGTTGATGACACCCGCGAAGATGCCTTCAGTCGAAACGTCACCGAGAACGGCATGTATTCCCCGATTTTTCAGTTCAGTCACCACGCCTTGCGCGAGGCCGTGACCGTCTGGAATAACAATGATTGCCTTTTCAAAAGAGGTCGTCGCCTCTGACAAAGCAGACAATGGAGCGGCAACCACCGTCGGCGCATACCGCTCGACTGGAGTCAGAGAGGCGCTGGCAGTTGTTTCAACCTTGGGCGCCGCCCCTGCTTCAAGTGCCGTGACGATGTGCTCAATGACGGAAGCACTGGTGGTGGTTTTGCTGAACAGTTCGCGGGGAAGCCCGCCCAGAGAGGGGTATGCTTTCCCCACCGCTTGGTCGAGTTCCACCAACATCAGAGAATCGAACCCCAATTCGTTCACCAGTGTTTGCTCAAGCCGCAACGTCTTGACAGGGAAGGCGCTGATGCGCGCGACTGCTTCGAGCACGTTCGTTTGCACGGAGGGCCGTACATCAGGCTTAGGCACTTCTTTTTTCGCGACGGGGCTTAACACCGCTGCGGTTTGGGCCCCCATCACTTGGTCCGTGCCTTTACGGCCGACCAGATTTGAAAAATCAGGCGGCTTCCCAATGGCCGGGCTGGGCATCACGCTCGATTGCGTCACCACAGAGGTGCCTCCAGAAACCGTCGGCATTTGGAGCTGCTGACTCACCTGGGTGAATGCCGTCTCATGGCCATGCGCGAGCGCTTCAATCGCAGCGGCTTGCGCTTTGACAATGTCGGCTTGGCTTTGAAGAAGTGCCATCTGTTGTTGGAACAGCGCAATCAAGTTGTCCATGGCGACAGGTCCCTTCGGCGGCGACTGCGAATTGAACAGCGGTGTGGCGTTGCTCCGCACTTCGTTGGTTTTGTTGGCGCGCGGAGTGCGTTCCATAGCCCAATATTTTTGCGTCTCGAGCGGAGTGGGAGGCAAGCTTGCCAGCGGCACTCGTGGCAGAAGCGGCATGGCGTTGAGTGGCACGCCCTTCATCCACAATTCGCCTAGAGCCGTCAGCAGCATTGCCCCTGCGTCGCCGCCCTCATTGGGCGCCAGTGCGTGCAAGCCTGCGTGTGGAGCAATGCCTCGGGCGAAAGACAACAAGGTGCTTCCTGCACCGACCTGAATGAAGTGAGCGACGCCTTCATCGACACAGGTCTGCAGCGCGTCGACGAAATTCACCGAAGACGTCGCATGTTTGACCCAGACTTCTTTCGCCTCAGCAACAGAGGCGTACGCACGGCCGGTGATGCACGAGACGACGGGAACGCGCGATTCTTGAATCGACACCTTCGAAACCAGCTCGCGCATGTGCGCATCCATCCCCTCCATTAGGGGGGAATGAAAGGCGTGACTGACGTCGAGACGCGAACACTTGAGGCCCGCTTGCTCGAGCGCAGTTTGAGCAAGCGCAATACCGGCACTCGGGCCTGACAACACCACTTGCGTCAAGTGGTTGTGATTGGCCACCACCACGTCGGGGAACGAAAAGATGTGTTTCTCGACGACACTTCGTTCGGCCATCACTGCCAACATGGCCCCGGGGTCGCTCAACAAGAGCCCATTCATCAGTTGGCCACGGCGAGCCACCAACTTGACTGCATCGGCTCCAGATACCAACCCTGCGACTGCGGCTGCTGCGAACTCACCCAACGAATGCCCTAACGTCACTTCCGGAAGCACGTTGCATTCGCGCAACAGTTCACCCATGGCAATGCCAATGGCCGCCATGGCCGGCTGACAGACATGCGTCTGCGTGAGATGCGCTTGTGCCACCACGGCGTCAGTGCCCGCAGGTGGATAGAGGGCCTCGAGGAGTGAGAAACCCGCCTCGACTTTTACTGCCGCATCGTAGTGCTCAAGGCGATCGCGCAAGACGGGCAGCCGCGTCACCAAATCGTGCAACAAACCCAACCGTTGGGCGCCTTGACCGGCAAACAGAAAAGCGATTTTGCGCTGCTCGGCCGGCACTGGAGTGACCGCGCTATGTTCACCGGCCGCGACGCGCTTGAGCGCTTGAATCAGTTCATCGTGGGTATTGGCCAGAAACGCAACGCGAGTATCGAAGCTCTG
>JAYUVR010000061.1:0-5911 GCA_043753955.1 Archangium sp.
TTGATCGTCACAACAACCCGGTTGGCACAGGGCTGGCGGTTCGCCTCAATACTGAAGCGGGAACGGTGGGCAATGACGTCGTGACCAAACCCTTCATGAATTACAATGCCGACGAAGGCACGGGGACTTTTACCTTCAGCACCATCGGGGGAGAGTTTCCCCCTAAGACCACCACGCCTTTCACAGCCGACCCTGCACAATTTCCATTTCCTCGAGTCGATGAACCTTTTCGCGTCGCTGGACCAGTCACACACAACCCCCGTGATGGGCTCATCACTGTGCTTGCCTATGTGGTGGGCGAGGAACACTTTGACGATAACAATGGCAACGGCGTGTATGACTTGGGCGAGCCTTTCGTCGACCAAGGCGAGCCCTTCGTCGATTGGAACGACAACAACATTTGCGACGATGAAGAAAAGGGGACGGTCGTTCAGCAAGACCCATCAAACGGTGTGTGGGACCCGCCCAATGGTGTTTACGACGCAGTTAAGTTGATTTGGACTGAGACCAAGATTCTGGCCACCAATAGCGCCGAGCCGGCCATAGGTACAATTGAAGGCGCTTCGGTGGGCACATGCCCCAGTGGCGTGCCCAAAGGAAGCTTCGCTGACTTCGCCGTTTATTTGCCTGACTTTAATTTGAACCGCGTCTTTTCCGGTGCAAGTCTTTCCATTCGTCGCATCGGCAGTCGCGGCACGCCAAGTTGGGTGACTGGCTCGACCCTTCAAGACGGCTATGGCTTCGACTTCACGCGAATTCTCGTTGACGCGACTGACCCGACCCAAGAGTGCAAACCGAGCACCGCGCGCTGCGTATGGCAAAGCGTGTTCGGAGATTGGGGCCGTGGGTGGGTAGGCGTACTCAGAATGAGCGGGGTCGCTTCTTCCGACATTACGGTCTGCGAAAATGAGCCGGCGTTGCAGGCGAGCGTCTCAGTGCTTTCAACAGATGTCCCGACCCTGCCCATTTCAATTGGTGTCCGGTGAGGTCTCTTTCGACGAGGTCGTCCATGTCTCGATCCTTTCGACTCGCTGCTTTGACAGTCGGTACCGCGCTCACCGCCAGTTGTGGGGGCAGTGGAGCCGCCGAAGACTTGGTCATCTTGCCTCGCCCAGCCTCAATTATGGACACCGGCGAAGTCAGTGTGATCAAAGTGTCTGCCACAGATCTCCAGTTCAACCCCGGCAAAGGCTCAGTGCACGTTTCGTCTGCCGCGGGCAGTTTGCGCAGCGGAATCGACCTCACCCTCGATGCTGATGGGCTCGCTCAGACAGACTTCTCATGCAAGCTGGCCGACGACCCGGACTGCGTAGGGAAAATAAAGCTCACCGCGAGTTGGACCGCTGCGGGAAAAACGGCAAACGCTGAGCGTGATATCACCATTACGGTCGAACCGCTTCGAGGCGCATGTGAACCGGGGTTCGAACGTTCATTCGACGTCATTAAAAGCACCGACGCCGACATTCAGCTGGTGGTGTCACCGAATGTTTCAGAACGCGTGACGTTGACCGCGAACAACCGCGAAGTGGGTGTGGCTTTCTATGACCCAAGCAACACCTTCGGCGGCTTTGCCATTTCGCGGCCCACTTTTGGCTTCGGGTTAGAAGAAGAAGCACTGGGCCGCGCATCGATTGGAACATTAGGTGCCGTCGACAATCCCCTCACTCAAACATTTACCAGCTGGGACAAATACCCTGAGGCCGTGCGAGCATCGTACGAACTCACGTCGACGCTCGAACTCAAAGCCGCCATCAACGCTTTGGCAACCGCGCTCAACGTCGGCGGAATACTCAGCGGCGGCCTCACGGGAACGGCCGGAGCAAATGGTCCTTTTAAACTCATCGTCACCTACGTGAGGCGCCTAGCGCGCACGGTGGTGGTGGTGACGGTGACGCCGCTGGCTCGCTACAACCAGACCCAAGCAGGCTTGATGGACAATGTCGCCGGAGGTACTTCTTTAGGCCAAGTCGACGACACCATTAGCCCCAGCGATGCGATTCCATGTGAATTAAAAACCACAGTAGCGACCGAAAAAATCGACTTCCTCTGGGTGGTTGACGATTCGGGTTCGATGGCCAGCTCTCAAGATGCAGTTTTCACTGCTGGAGCCATTTTTGCCTCGCGCCTCACCTCCGCTGGCCTCGACTGGCGAGTCGCAGCCGTCACCACGGGGTATTACCCTGACACTTTTAATGGTTCATTCAGAACGTGGACCACCAATTCAAATGTGATGCTTGATTGGTTTAAAGCGACAAGTGCAAGTTGGTTCGGCACCGGTGGTTCGCCAACAGAGACCGCATTTAATGGCATGCTCAGTTTTGTCGCTCAGCAGGGACCACCTGGTGGGCTGCTCCCCGGGCTGGTGCGACCAGACGCTCAATTGCAAATCATCATCTTGAGCGATGCACCCGATCAATCGCTCTACACCTCTGCATCAACGCTTGAAGCCCTCAAGGCGAGCCTTCAACCCGGACAACGCGTGGTCACCCATGGCATTCGCTGCCCCGTCAACGAGACCTGCGGTGACGACCCTGTCGAACAAGACGTGTATCAAGAACTGGCGCAACTGACGGGTGGCGTCGTGGGCGATATCAGAGTGTTTAACGCGCCCAATCCAGACGCCGCTCAGCGCGCCCGTCAGAGTGAAACCATGTCTGTCATTATGCGCAGCGCCATCGCGGGAGCGGGCCAACAGCTCGCAGGGTTTCCCATCGCCAGCACCATTCACATCGCCATCGGCAATACAGTGGGCTCTTGTGTTCGCAACGACGTTCCCCGCAGCGCAGAAAACGGGTGGGACGTAGACCCTTCAACGGGGAAAATAATCGTCTACGGCGGGTGTGCACCTCGCCCTGGGGCGACGATGGCCATTTCGTATCGCTCTTTCACAGACACCACTCCAGAAATGGTTGTCATTGAACGTGATGGCGGTATGCCAATTGACCCCGGTGGTGGTGACGGCGGCATCGGCATTACCTTGATCGCCAATAAACCGGTGCTCTACCAAGACATCAACGATTCCATTTCAGTGTCCGCACGTCTTTCTGGCGTCGTGCCGAACTTGGGTCGAGAACTGCAGTTCACCACCACTGCAGGGGCCTTTCGACAGAGCGATGGGGGCATGAACACCATGATTACAACGTTGACGGGCCCTGGCGGCATCGTCTCGGTGAGCCTGGTTGAAACAGGTGCATTGGGCACCGCAACCGTCACTGCCTCCCATGCTCCGAGCGGAGCGACCGGTAACCTCGACATCGAAATTCGCAAGCTCCAACAAGTTTCACATGTGAGTACCAGTTGCGGCAGTTCTACCGATTGCACCTTGATTGGCCTTCGTGGCTCTGGGTACAACGAGGTCGCACAAGTCGTCTTCCGAGTCAGCGATGGCCAAGACCGACCGGCCGTGGGCATACCGGTGACTTTCGATGCAGCCACGTTACCTGCTGGCGCAACGCTCACGCCTTCCGGTGTCACCAACGACAGGGGTGAAGTGACAACCTCAGTTCAATCTGGTTCCCAACTCGGCACCTTCGCAATTCGAGCCATCGTGATTCCGGGTTCCGTCGAGGGCGTGAGTCCTACGCTCGCCATCCGCGGGGCGAAGCCAGCCAACAAGCAATTTTTCCTGTCTTGTTTAGCCGTCAACTTGCCTGCTTATCGTGCTCCAAACCCGCCCTTGACGCTGAGTTCCAACTGCACAGTGCGCGTGGTTGACCGGCATAACAACCCTATCGGTACAGGGGTGGCGGTGAGCCTGAAAACCGAAGCCGGAGTGGTGGTCAACAATGTGTTGACTGCGCCGTTCAACAACAACAACCCCGATGAAGGCATCGGAAGATTTATCTTCGATACCATCGGTGGAGTTTGGCCTCCCGTCGATACCGCACCCTTCGCTGCCGACAATGCGCAGCCGTTTCCTTTCGCTCGAGAACAAGAGCCAAGTCGAACCGACTTCTCGCTCACCCGAAACCCGCGTGATGGGCTGATTACAGTGATGGCCTACGTTGTTGGTGAAGAGCACTTCGATGACGGTAACGGCAACGGCGTGTACGACTTGGGCGAGCAGTTTGTCGACCAAGGCGAGCCCTTCGTTGATTCCAATGACAACAATGTGTGGGACCCAGGCGAAACCATCATTCCTGAACTTCAGAATGGAATTGATAATGGGGTATGGGATGCCCCCAATGGTGTTTACGATTCAAATAAACTCATCTGGGCAGACACCAAAATTCTCGTCACCAACTATCCCGAGCCGGGCGAAGGCCACCTCGAGGGCACAAACCCGGGAGGATGCCCTGGGGGTGTTGCCAAAGGCAATTACACCGAGTTCCGTGTCTTCTTGCCTGATCACAATCTGAACCGAATCGCTGCAGGAAGTACCCTTTCAATCAATCGAGTCGGAACGAAAGGAACAGTCACCTGGGAACCGAACGCAGTCGTCGATGACGCCTATGGCTTCCAATACAAGCGTGCGCTGGTCGACGCATCGTCCGGCGCAGAGTGCGGTAACGGATCTACCCGTTGCTTCTGGAAGACTCTCTTTGGGCAATGGGCCGGGGGCGAAGTTTCTAAACTGCGCGTCGCCGGAGCGGCGACTTCCGACATCACCCCTTGCGAAAACACCAGTCTTGCAGCTCAAGGTACGGTGTTGGGGGCGACTGTTTCCACCTTCTTTGTGGGTTTCGGGGTGCAATAAGTCGTCTTGAAAAAGAAGTGCGAAACGAGTGCTGTGCGGCGCAGCGCGCCCGAGATACAGGCCACTTCATGGCCCGCTCTCCGCGCCCCGCCAAAAAGTCTGTTCGCACGTCGCCAAAGGCAGCCCTCGCCTACGCGCGACAGGTGTTGACCCAAGAAGCGCAGGCGATTCAATCACTCGGCAGCCATCTGGGCTCTGAGTTCATGGCCGCGCTCAAAGTGCTTCACGACACAAAAGGCCGAGTGGTGTGCACCGGCATCGGCAAACCCGGTTTTATCGCGCAAAAACTTTCCGCCACGCTGGCGTCAACGGGTGTGCCGTCGCTGTACCTCCACCCTGCAGAGGCCGCGCATGGAGACCTCGGCCGCGTCGCTCGCGGAGACGTGGTGGTGGCACTCTCGAACTCAGGTTCCACTGAAGAAATCGTTCGTTTGCTGGTGCCGTTGAAGCGTTTGGGCGTCACCGTCATCGCACTCACCGGCGACGTCGATTCGCCCTTGGCCAGAGGTGCAGACATCGTCGTGAGTGTCGGAGACATCGACGAAGCCTGTCCGATGGGTCTCGTGCCCACGGCCTCATCAGCCGCTCTTCACGCCATCTGCGACGCCTTGGCGATGACCTTGGCCTGGCAACGCGAGTTCACCGAATCGGAATACGCGCTCTATCACCCGGGCGGAAAGCTCGGTCGCAGCGTGATGAAGGTGCATGAAGTGATGCGCACCGGTGATTCAAACCCACTCATTGCGAGCACCGCCAGTTTGCAACAAGCAGTCGTAGTTATGACCCGCACTCGAGGTCGCCCTGGCGCCGCCAGCGTCATCGATGCAAAGGGCCGCTTGGTCGGCATCTTCACCGACGGAGATCTTCGAAGGTTGGCTGAACATCACGAACTGAACTTCGCTCAGCGCATCACCGAGGTAATGATGCGTCACCCGCGATGCATTGGCCCCCAAGAATTGGTGCTTTCCGCTGCGGCGCTGATGCGGGAACTCAAGGTCGACCAATTGCCGGTCGTCGATGGTGAAGGCCGAGCCGTCGGTCTTCTCGATGTGCAAGACGTGTTGGCCGCTCGACTCGCCTGAGTATCCGGCCGTTGGCGAGGCGCCTAACACCACACGCGCGCCAGAGCCCTGACCCAGGTGGAGGCCGTAAGGACCTCCCTCAGTCACCAACGACCCATCGAAGACGGAGTTCCTTCAGCCAAAAACCATCAAT
>JAYUVR010000062.1:0-2880 GCA_043753955.1 Archangium sp.
CTGTGGAAAATTTCCGAGCAGCTTCGCTGAGCAACCTTGGCACGAGTACGCGCCAGCGGGCCCGGCGACCAAGGCACCGACTTCCGCCCGAGGACGACAACAAAAAGAACACCAGGCCTCGAGCGTTGGTAACCGTTCCTGATTTTCGAGTGAATCTTCAAACTCAACTTGGGCCGCGGGCACCAGAAGTTCAGCTCCGCGTTTCGAGGCTTCAGCCGCGTCTTCAAAATTTTTGCCGAAACCGAAGACATCATCAGGTTCTTCGATGGGGGTGAGCCCTTCAACCCGCCGCGCCTGTCTCAACATTTGGGCCGCACGTTTGAGCATCTGGCGCTCGCGAAAGTAGGTCGCAGCTTCGCGCAACAGTTTACCCGCTTCTGCCTTCCGCCCTTTCGTCTCAGCTTCTTGAGCGCTGCTCAGCAGCCTGCGAATTTCAGACATCTTGGGTGGAACATATAGTCGCCCACCGCGCACCTTGCAGTGCTCCTTATTTCTCTTTGGCAATCAACCAAGTCAGATACCTTGCATGTCGGCCGTCAGCGCGTCATGCCACCTGCAATCGTGTCTGGTTCGAATCGCTTTGCGTTGCTCGTCGAGGGAATCCCCCGGCCGTTTTGGGCCCTTCTGATTGGCACGTTCATCACCAGAGCCGGCAGTTTCGTCATGCCACTGCTCTTCGTGTATTTGACCCAAGCCAGAGGGCTCGCCTTGCCTTTAGCTGGGGCGATTACCTCGCTCTACGGTTTGGGTGCCCTCATCGGTTCATTCATTGGCGGTGCCATGGCTGACCGTTTCGGGCGCCGGGCAACCATGCTGACCTCTCTTCTTTTAGGTTCCGCTTTTTTGTTGGTGCTCGGTTTGGCCCAGGAAATTTGGCAACTGGCGGTGGCCACCTTTCTCACCAGCGTCAGTGCCGATGCCTATCGCCCAGCTTCTCAAGCGATGGTGGCCGACATCGTGCCACCGCAACACCGATTAAAAGCCTTCGGTCTCCAATACTGGGCGATCAATTTGGGCTTTGGAATCGCCGCCGTCGTGGGTGGCTACATGGCGACCCGAAATTTTTCAGCGCTCTTTCTGGCTGACGCGCTCACCACAGTCATCTTGGCGTTCATCGTATGGCGAGAAGTGCCCGAAAGCAGACCGGTGCTGTCACGCGCTCCTGAAACGCCGAAGGAACAAGTGAAAGCCGCTTTCAGCCCTTTTTGGGATCGCCGCTATGCAACCTTCTTGGTGCTCAACTTCTTCATCGCCTTGCTTTTCTTTCAGCACCTCTCTGCGCTTCCTGATGACATGAAGAGTAAAGGCCTCACCACTCAAGACTTTGGCTTGAGCGTGGCGACCAACGGTCTTCTGATTGTGCTGTTGCAGCCCTTTGCCACTCAATGGGCAGCGCGATTTACGCAGGCTCGAACCTTAGCGTTAGCAGCCGCACTGACTGGCATCGGCTTTGGCGCCACGCACTTCGCTTCATCGCTGCCGACCTACGCACTCACCATCGCGATTTGGACTTTGGGAGAAATTCTCTTCTCGCCAGTGAATTCAGAGATTGTGGCGACGCTTTCCCCCACTCATTTGCGAGGGAGATATCAAGGCGCTTTCACCATCACTTGGAGCCTTGCAGCCATGATTGCACCTTTGGTGGGCACGACCGTCATCGCCATGGCGGGCCACCGCACCTTGTGGATAGGGTGTTTCGGAGTCGGACTGGGTGTCGCGCTCGCTCATCTCACTTTGAGTGCGCGTACTCTGCCTCAACGAGACGCAGGCAGAGTAGAACGCGTCACCACATGAACGTCGTCACGCTCGCGTTGTGTCTTACGCTGTCTCAAGATGTCGAAGCACCGGTTCCAACTGAAGAACCGGTGCTTCAGCCTGAAAGTGACGCAGTGGCGCCTCCTGCGCCTCCTCCTCCGACGGCTTCGAGCGCGCCGAAGACAAAGGGAGCAGATGAAGTTACCAGGTTGATTCAAAAGTTGCCGAGCATGAGGCCCGAAGAGCGTTCGACTGCGCTCAATGCGTTGGTGAAACAGTTTGGTCAAGCCGAGTCGAACCCGGTGTTGCCTGGGGGCGAGGTGGAACTTGATCGCTACTTGGGCCTTAAACCGTCAAAGCAGGCCGAAGTCGCCGCTCGGGCTTTTTTGACTGACCTCATCGCCCAAGACACCACTCGTTTGATGAGCCGCACCGGTTTTCCTTTTTTTCTCGAAGCACGCCGCATCGAGAAGCCAGAAGAACTTCGTGCGCTTTGGGGCAAGAGTCTCCGTTCTCGGCGCGTTGATCTCCTCAGGCTCTACTCGATAGAAGTGCTGTCAGCAGGAGAGATGGAAAAGAAATACGGCAAGCCACCGCAACGACTCAGCGGGTGGAACTGGCGTTCGCCCAATACATTTCTGGCGATCGCCAATCTCTCGGGTCACGCGACGATTCTACTCCTTCGCCAAGCGGGAGCCGCTTGGCAGGTCGTCGGCTTTCACGACTGATCAGTCACTTCGTTCGTTTGCTGGGGTTGATTTCATCTTCAGGACGAATGGATTCTTGCGCATTCTTCCACCCTTCCCCGGCAGCCAACTTCCAACCTGCGGGGACATCACCCTTCCAATTGAAGGCCGCGTTGATGTCGCCACCAGTCGGTGAACGCGCCGAAATGGTCCATTGAATGTCGACCGTCTTTGCCTCGGCAGGCAACTTGTCGATGTTGTAGTGGCCGATCACCACCATCGGAGGGAAGAACTTCACAAAGCGATCAGGCCAGTCAACACGGCTGTCAGGCCCGCCTTCCCCTGGAATCTCGGCGATGAGCTTTTGCTTCTCGTCATAGAGCTTCCAATTGAAGTGGAAAGTCGCGTTCACAATCACGCGCTTCACACCGCGTTCGTC
>JAYUVR010000063.1:0-14912 GCA_043753955.1 Archangium sp.
TCGGGCGTCGATGAATTCCCCGCCTCGAGTGAAAGCGATTTGCACCAGGCCATGGTGGAACTTGAACGCCTGGGTCGCCCGCTCTTGGTGCACGCGGAACTCGACGGCCCCATCGAAGCTGTCGCCACGTCCTTCGCTCAAAGCAATCCCCGTGCATATTCCACCTACCTCGCATCGCGGCCTCCTGCAGCCGAAGAAGAAGCCATCGCATTGGTCTCTCGACTCTGTCGTCAAACTCGAGCTCGCACGCACATCGTTCACCACTCAGCGGCGAGCGCTTTGCCACTCATTCGTGCCGCTCGGGCTGACGGGTTGCCCTTGACGGCAGAAACATGCCCTCACTATTTGCACTTCGTCGCTGAAGAGATTGGCGATGGAGCGACAGCGTTCAAATGTGCACCTCCGATTCGAGAACGGAAAAACCGCGAACAATTGTGGGCGGCTTTAGGTGAAGGCGTGCTTGAGCTGGTGGCGTCTGACCACTCGCCCTGCTCTCCCGCACTCAAAAAACAGGAACAAGGCGATTTCATGGCTGCCTGGGGCGGCATCAGTGGCTTGCAGTTGGGGCTTTCTGTGACGTGGACTGGTGCAAAGGCCCGTGGCTATGGCCTCGAGCATGTCATCCGGTGGATGTGTGAAGCCCCTGCTCGACTCGCCGGCCTTGAGCGACAAAAAGGGCGCATCGCTGTCGGCTTCGACGCTGACTTGGTGGTGTTTGAACCCGAAGCGCAATTTCAAGTCGACACACAGCGAATCGAACACAAACACAAACTGACTCCCTATGCTCACGCCGCATTGAGTGGAGTGGTGACTTCGACGTTTCTGCGTGGCCAACGCATCTTTCACCAGGGCGAACTTGCCCGTGCACTCGAAGGAAAATTTGTATGAGTAAGGCTCCTGACTTCGTCGACTTTGTAGACCTCGCAGCGGAACGACTTGGTGGGGCCGCCATCGCTACCAACGATGATTTTTTCGCTGAAAAAGAAAACCTACTCAAAGCGAATGATGCCGAATGGAAAGCCCACGAATACACCCACAAAGGCAAGTGGATGGACGGCTGGGAATCACGAAGACGACGCGAGCCCGGCCATGACTGGTGTGTGGTGCGCTTGGGCCTCCCAGGCATCATCAAAGGCGTGGTGGTTGATACCACCTGGTTTAAGGGCAATTTTCCCGAATCGTGCTCGCTTGAAGGCGCCACTTTGCAGGGGCCTCTTGACCTCAAAGAATCACAAGGTGCCACCTGGGTTGAAATCGTTCCCCACGTTCGCCTGCAAGGTGACTCGAAGAATTATTTCGCAGTGTCTGACAAGCGACGTTTCACGCACGTCAGGCTCAACATTTTTCCCGATGGAGGAGTCGCAAGGCTGCGCGTGCACGGCGAAGTGGTACCTGATTGGGACAAGCTCCGCGTCTTTGCCGGCTTGATTGATTTGGCTGCACTCGAGAATGGCGCCAGCGTGCTGGCCTGCAGCGACATGTTTTTCGGCTCTCGGCACAATCTCATCAAGCCAGAGCGAGCCATCAACATGGGCGATGGCTGGGAAACCAAAAGAAGAAGGGGCCCCGGCCATGACTGGTCATTGATACGGCTGGCCTCCGTTGGCACCCTGCGCCGCATCGAAGTCGACACCACTCACTTCAAGGGCAACGCACCAGGAGCCTGTCTCATCGAAGCGTGCTTCGAGGCACAAGAAATCAACGTGGAAAAACTGACCGCCTGGCGACCGGTGATGGAAAGCGTGTTGCAACCGCATACCAGGCATCTCTTCGAGGACAACCTCAGGCACGTGGGCCCGGTCTCTCATGTTCGCCTCTCAGTCTTCCCCGATGGAGGCGTGGCCCGATTGCGCGTGTGGGGTGAATTGAATGAAGTTCCACACCCGGGTCTGCTGAAACTCAACGCCCTAAATAACGATGCGGCCAAGGCAGAATTTCTTAAAGTCTGCGGCGCCCACCGTTGGGCCAATGGCATGGCCACCGCGAGGCCGTTCGAAGATACGTCAGCCCTTCTTCGTCAGGCCGAGCGCTTGTGGTGGAAGACCAGTGAAGCCGACCACATCGGAGCGTTCAGCGCCCACCCGCGCTTAGGAGAGAAGAGTGAAAGCAGTTGGTCGATTCAAGAGCAAGCCGGCGCATCGACAGCGGCAGCGTCGACTCTCGAAAAGCTCCGCGCTCAGAATGCAGCGTATTTTACCAAGCACGGTTTCATTTTCATCGTCTGCGCTACCGGCAAGTCAGCCGAAGAAATGCTGACGCTCATTGAAACGCGCCTTAGCAACGACAGAGCAATTGAGCTGCGTTTCGCTGCAGAAGAACAAGCACACATCACCGCTTTAAGACTCAACAAGTGGCTTTTGGAAAACTCATAAATGATTACCACTCATATTCTAGACACCTCCGTAGGCAAGCCTGCCCAGGGAGTGCCTGTCGTACTGGAAAAGCAAAACGCATCGAGCTGGGCCCTGGTGGGTGACGGAAAGACAGACGCTGACGGGCGACTCAAGACCCTCACTCCAGCTGGGCCGGTTGAACCCGGCGTGTGGCGAATTCGCTTCGATACCCAAAGCTATTTCCGCGCGATGGGCATCACCGGGTTTTACCCCTGCGTCGAAGTGATGTTCGAAATCATCGACGGAACGATGCACTACCACGTGCCCCTGCTGCTCAACCCCTGGGGGTATTCTACCTATCGCGGGAGCTAAAGCCTCTCACTTGCCGATGGCTTCGACGTGCTCAATCAATTGCCCCAGCAATCTCCAAGTCACTCCCCAAACAACATGTTGGGCGTCGTCCCAAACAAAGACATCTCTCTCTGCGCGGTACAGGATTCGTTTTTCGCGTCGCAACCGCCACAATGGCGCTGCAATCACTTCATCAATTTCTTCTGGGTTAGGGGAAAGAGGGAGGTTTTCGGGCACCACTCCTACAAAGGGAGTCACCCAATATGAAGTGATTGTGGGCATGGCGCCCAATACGCCCAACACTTCTACGGAATCGGGCTCGATGCCCAACTCTTCGTGCGTTTCACGCAATGCCGTGTGCAGAGGCGTCGCATCAGCGCTCTCTTTGGCGCCTCCGGGAAAAGAAATTTGGCCTGGGTGTTTGCGCAGCGTCATCGGCCTTCGGGTGAGGTAGGCCCAGGGTTCTTCGTTGCGCCAAAAAAGAGGCGCCAGTACGGCGGCTTCTTTGAGCACCAAATCATGCGCTTCGAAGGGCTTCGACGGTACTCGATGCAAATGCTCGCGGAGGCGATGAAAAAAGTTCCTCGCTGCCAAATTTCCGTGCGTCGCCTTCACGCTTCAACATCTAACTTGAACGCATGTATCGTGCGCCATTTTGTCACCGTCTGGGGTCACAACTTGGGGCCACCTTCAAAGACCAACTGACAAGTTGACCCACATCGGCTTGAGCGACGTCGGCCACCTGGAGAGTCCACACCCCTCGCGCGGTCAACCCATCAAAGAGTGAACTTGAAATGTTGACGAGCACGATGTCGTTGCCTGAACCACCCTCGCGCTGATGAATCACCCAACGTTCCCCCGTGGGGGAAAGCAGACTCACCACCAAGTCGCCTCGATAGGGGTGCGTAATGGAAAGTGAAAGTTGAAGCCCGCTCACCTGCCCTTCCCCGGTGAATTCGACAGTTGATGACACGCCCTGCGACACGTTGTCGGGAATGAAGAGCGGCAACCCTGCGGCCACCACCGTGTCATCAACACAGGGGTGGTTTAGAACCTGAATGGAGTGAGTGACTTCTGAACCTTCACCTCGGTCATCAATCGCGCGGACCACGAGAGAATACATTCCATCGGGTACCGCAGTGCTGTCCCAAAAAACGGCATACGGAATAGTCGAGTCTTCTTGAATATTGTGGTCCGGCAACGTGAAGAGCACTTGAGTCACCGTGCCATCTGCATCGTCTGCGAGTGCAGCAATCTCGACAACCCCCGCTACAGTCGCATTAGCAACGGGCGCTGACACAGTGAGACTGGGTTTTTGATTTTCAATGCCGCCCAGCGCCTCGATGGCTGCACGAATATTCGGGAGCGGGCCGATGTGGCCCGTACTGGGCACACCTTGCGGAGTTCCCGTTTCGACCAACAAAGACTTCATTTCAGTGGGGCTTAACACTCGGCCCAAAGCCAACTTTGCATACGACTGCACGGCAACGGCTGCCGACGCGACGAGAGGCGAAGCAGAACTGGTGCCTGAAAAACGTGTGTAGCGCTGGTTGATGTCAGTACCGATGCTGGCGAAATCGCCGTAACCCGTCGTCACCACCTCTTCACCCCACCCCTGGAGATCAACGCGACTTCCATAGGTACTGAAAAACAAACGCTCGTGAGTCGCGTCTGGCGTACCCGCCCCGACGATGATGGCGCCTGAATTACCTCGCTGCAGATACGATGCAAACTCTGGTGCGTCGAGGTTCGCTGCTCCATTGCCTGCAGCAGCGACGACGATGACGCCCTGGTCAACGCCATTTCTGACGAGGTCCCAGATGCTGGGGTTGTATTCCGCCGGCACGTAAGCACCGTTAGGCGCTGGGGCCTGCATTTCGAGTAGCACCACATCACCTGCTTGTGATTGCGCAATCGCAGCAGCAATAGCCGAGGCGCGACGAAAGCCACCTTCAATGGTCCACTCAGGAAATGTATAGACTTCTGCGTCGGGCACGATACCGCTGATGCCGTACTCGTTAACCAGCCCCGAGGTTTCACCCAGCACCGCCGTGCCGTGCTCGTCCCACCCTGAGAGGTGTACCTCGTCTTGAGGCGTTTGGTTGGGCTCCGGGTGAACGGACATGCCCTTTAAGTCTTCGTGCGAAGTATTCCAGCCATACTCGCAGTCTGAAAGCCTGACATTGTGCCCTTTGGCTTGTTTGTTCCAAGCACCGTCAACATCGAGGCCTATCGAAGCGCCGCGATAGGTTTGAGCAATCACATAGCTGGGCGTCGGGGGCGCAATGTCTCCAGGAGGCTGAACGCCCAACGGTTCCAAATACACATATTCAGTTTCTGAAAGCGCCTCAAAAGCTTGGGCGACCATCACCAGCTGTTCATTGGGTGTATTCGGCATTTCAGCCACCACGATGCCGCGCAAGTCTGGCTGCCGTCTTCGACTCATTGTCTCGGCTCGCCGCTCGAGCAACTCAAGTGTTGGTTCAGGCAAATCAAGCAACGGGCGGAAGGCCAATTTATAGGTCTCAACCAGCCGCTTCACCGACTCGAGCGCTTCCTGATTCGATGACTGAAGTCGACCCGTACTCACCCGAACCTGAAGGTCATCTTTGAATTTGAGGACTAAACGATGCGCCCCTTTTCCCGCCAAGTGGGCGGGCACCTTGTGAAGGGGTTTTCGCTCTTGTCGCTGCTCTTGGGGCAACGCACTAGGCGCACACGCCCCAACCAACATCACTAAGCAAAAATGACAAAACCAATGCATCAAAAAAGCGGCCCCCGCCTTGCGAAGAGCGAACGCCTAGTCTCAATTGGGTCTTCGAGTAAAGGACCAACCCATAAGAGGCTCGCGATCATCCGCAAGGCGACTAAGGCCCAATTCGGCCGTCGTCCAGGAGAGAGAAGCGCTCATCAGCCACCGGCCCGCGTGACGACTTTTTTGGGAAGCTGGGTACAGCAGTTTGATCGCCTTCGAAATGAGACCATTCACTTTCGGCTGGCGGCCACTGTTTCCCACGCACACGGCGCGGAGTACGCGGAGCTGATCAAAAGCGAGGCAGAGTGCTTCGCTGACGAGCATGAAAAAGCCGCAAAAATGTGACTGGTGACTTGGTTGTCTTTGTATCCACGAAATACCACACCACGAATGGCGTTCGCTTCAGTCGAAGTTTCCGCAATTCCACGGTCCCTCGGTGTGCCCTCAATACTCCGGCCGCGGAAAATTGAGACACCAAAAGTTCCAGCTCGCCCAGATCTGCCTCCAGCAGTTCGAACCATTCAAGCTCTCCGCGCTTCCGAAGGTATTCTAGATTGGCGCGAAGGCCCCCTACGAAGTCCGCACCGTATTGAACAGGTCGTCGCACAGCGGCTTATCGTTCTACGTCGCGGGCTTCGACGAGAATGCGGCGCAGGTCTGTCGAAGAAACCAGCTTGAGCTCGCCACGCTCGAGCTTGTCCCAGCTTTCGGTCGCACGGGCCATCTGCCACCGTTCGGCCAGGATGAGGTCATCGGTAAGCTCTAGTTCACGCAGGCGTTCCGTGCAGAGGGCGCGAATTGCGGTTGCCTCTTCGAGTCCATGCGAGGCCGCATACTTCTTAACGCGGACCCTCAATTCTGGGGGAAACCGGAGACTCAAGGGAACGGAGGATGGGCGACGGGTAGAGCGCTTACTCATAGTCCCAATTGTAGTGATATCCACTACACCTCGCAAGAGTCCGAAATGCGCCATTGACACCCTAAGCTTGGGCGATCCAGGAGTCAGCTCCTCGGAGAAACACTTCCTTGAGGGTAACGTGTGGGGCCACGGTCGTGAGTTGTGGATCGTCGGGTACGGAGGAATGATTTTGCATAAACAATAAATGGTATTGTTTGTGACACCCACGTCTTGTGACTTGAGATTCTCTCGAAGTCGTCGACCTCTCGCATCAGACGGCGTAGCGGCCGCTTGGTTACTGGAAAGGGAACTCGGTGTGATTCCGAGACTCTCTGCAGCAGTAAGCCTTCTTTTTTTCTGTTAGCGAGATGAATCAGTATCAGGCATGGCGCTGCCGGGTTTCAATCTCGCCGCAATGAATGTCTCTCTCAGTTGATACAACTGACGCAACATCAACTCATTCATGAAGCACGAGAATTGACTCATCATGCCCATGCTCTTCGCAAATGGCGGCCACCCGTCCTTGACCTTCCACCATGGTGAAAGGTGCACAGTCTCGTTCATGACCTCTCATCGATTGATTTTTATCACCCGTGCAGGCGCCATCTACGACCTGCTGGCCTCCGCAGCTTTTGCAACGCCGTGGACCGCGCAATGGCTCTTCGCCAAGATGTCGGCGTTGTCACTCTCAGGCCCCAGCTTCCCTGTGTTTGAGGAAGGCCACCTACTCTTCGTCAACCTTCTGGGCACGTTGGTCACCGTCTGGGCCATCATTCGCATCGTCTTTCCGAAGCATGAATTGCTTGCGGCAGACACCATCGCTCGCGCGGGCTTTTCGCTTTGGATGCTTCGCGCATTGGCGCTTGGAGCCCCTCGGGTCACCCTCCTTTTCGCAAGGATGGATATCATCTGGCTCGTGGTGCAAGGTCGAACGTTATGGCAAAGCATGAAGCGCTTCCCGACGTTCGCATGACCATCGGCACGCTCGCACGCCATACAGGCACCAAAACGACCACCCTTCGTTTTTACGAAAGACGGGGGCTGGTCCGCGGACAGCGGGCGCAAAATGGGTACCGCACGTTTGGAACGGCTGATGTCCTTCGGGTGCGTTTCATTCGGCGGGCCCAAGTGCTGGGGTTCACCTTGCAAGAAATCAAAGGGGTGCTGTCTCTCTCTGACGGTTCAGTTGTGGCGACGGCTACGACGATCCGCCGCCTCGGTGAAGCGAAGCTTCGAGAAATAGAGCACCGCCGCGCGGACCTCGCCCGCTTGCATCGGGGAATTCGTGTGCTCCTTAAACAAGGCATCAACGATGATGCCCTCTGCCCCGTGTTGTGCTCTTTAGGCAGCGCCCCACTTCAGTCTTGAGACGTGGGCATCATCGGCTCTGGGGGCTGGCTTCTGACCCTGCGGCACTGGGGGACGCAACACGCCGACGTTGACGACGGCACTTTTCAAGGCCCGCAACATCGAACTTGGGCTGCGGAGCCGTTGCTTTGCACTTGGCCAATAGTCCCTTCCACTTCCACTGACAGACTATTGTTCCGGAAGCGCACGAGGGCCAGGTGCTGCGGCTTTGGCTGGTCGGGCTGCTTATACAGCTGTGCAAGGGAAGAAAGAATGCTCGCCCGAGGACGTTGCAAACCTTCAAAAGCAAGTTCGCAATTTGAACACCGATAGTTTCACGCCTTGAATTTGTAAAAGAAGTGCGATGGGGCGCGCCCGCTCTGAAATTGATGAACCATCAGAGCAAAACACCACGGCTGGCCTGTTTTATCGACATCAGTGCGCGCGAAAAATGCTTCGTGGTTCATTTCTAATTTTAAGAGCGCGTCTTTTTTTACGTTCCACCGTCGAGCGACCGGCAGGTGAAGAGAACCTGCAATCCAGCCAGACTATTTGCCTGAATGGCCCCGCACGCATCGGGGCACAAACGCACCTGCCCTTCGGCTTCATAAAATGCGAATGCACCCGTGGGGCAAGAAGCCGCATCGGCAACTTGAGTCAGGGCGTAAGAGGGAACACCATTGCCTGGCGAATAATTGATGGTGATATTGTCACCTCGCTCAAGGCCTGGGTCTGGCGCTGGAATAATGAATTCACACGCCACTTGAGTGCTGTGAATGACGCTCTCTGCAATTTTCTGAAATATGCCGCTATAACTCGCAGGGTTGCAGATTGAGAATCGGAGCCCGCCGGTCAACCGGCTGAGTTCTTGATTGTGGGGAGCAAAATTTTCGGCAGACAGACACCGGCTTGTCACTGGGGGTTCACTCGGTAAGTAAGGAGAAGTGACGTCGGGTTTCGCGACCACCCAAATGATGGAATGAAAGACATAGTTTCTTTGCGTAGGTGTACCAAACTGGGCAGGGCTCGACAGCAAGGCAGTGTCTAAATCAGAAGCAGCCGTTTTTTCTCTGGGGTCAGCATCAGACACAGTGATGAATGTCTTAAATGCATCTTGGCGGAGTCGAGAAGACCACTCGCTGTATGTACTGACTATCATATCCAAAGAGTTCACTCCGTTGACGCGTGTGTCTTGATGATAGAAGCGACTGGTGTTGGCCGGGCTTGTTGGTGGTGGGTTGCAGTTTGTCCCTGAGAGCGGGCCTTTGATGCAGACGCTCTGCGTCGCCGCCGCACTCCCATGTTTCGAAATCACAATCACCTGATAATCAACACCTGCATCGGCCATCACACTGGCTAAGTTTTCGTTGATGTTTTGTTCTACCCCACGAATTTCATCTGCCATGCTGGGCGAATTGTCGATGACAAAGATGATGTCAGCAGACGTGGTAGTCGCTATTGATCCTGAAGTCTGCGAGCTACAGACGAAATCTTCGGTCCCCCCAGGTTGGGTACAGCGGCCAGTCAATGGGTCACAGGAGGTGCTACAGCTCACCTCGAGGGGCTGGTAGTCACAGCTTGAACCCATACAAACGCCAAGAACAGAATGGTAAACGGCGATTGTATCTGACTGGCAGTAGTTGGCTGGAGGGGTAGTACAGACCGTACATGGTTGTGCCGCCGCGCCCGCGCCGCTGACTGAAATCTGCACATCGTTGTTCCGAGCGTCGCTTCTAAAATGCACAACGCTGATTTGAGGGCCCTCAGTTGCAGGTTTGAAACTCAATTGAAGCGTCAGTGTTGCCCCCGCTTCGACCACGAAAGGGCCGCTCGGTCCTGAAAAAGCAGGTGCATCAGACTCAATGGTTTGAAGGGTGAACGCTTTTCGACTCAAGTTCGACACTTTGATGTTTTGAGATTGAACTGCAGTCCCCGCCGGCGTCGTTCCGAAATCGATGGCAGTGGGCCTCACTTCAACAAAAGCTTCCGCGGGAACGACTTTGGTGCCTAGGCAAGCGGCCGTAAGGAAGAGGCTGAGAACAAAGAAAACACAGCGAGTCATTACCCATTCTTAAGGGAGTGCCCCTGTTCCATCAAGACACCCCGACCGCGGCCCCCAATTGCTTCCGTGGGCGGGAGCAGAGTATGAATGCTGCCCACTTACGGGCTGGATGCACAATGGTCACCCGACGAACCCCATCGCAACGACATTCCACCAGGTCAGTCCACCGCCAGCCGAAAGCACCTCAAGCCCAGAAGAAGAGCGTCTCTGTTCCGAACGAAGGAAAGCTGGCGGCTCAGGCGCCCTTAGACAGGTTTGAGCAGACTGCTTTGAAGCAGAAACCATTAGAAGAAGGTGACTTCGCGGCGCTGACACAAAAGCTGGTGGCGTCGGTTGTGTCTTCCCCAGGCTACGGGGGTCTGGGTGAGTCAGAACAGCAAAAACTGCGAACGCTCATCAGTGGCGACAATCGAAATATCTCATTGCCCGCGCGATATGCGGCTTCTCGGCTGGTGGACAGTGATGTTTTTCGTCAGGCCAGTAGCGAAGGTCAAACTGAGATGCTGCGGGCGTTTCTGAAAGACGAAAGTTACTTGCCACCGTTGGTTGCGAGTTTCGCGCAGTCGGTACCACCAACGGTTCCATACACGCTGAGCGAACCGGTGGTGTCTACCATTCCGTCTGGAAGTTCAACGATTCAACTCAGCAAATATAAATTGCTCATCGACGGCAGAGAAATACTCGTTCAAGCGGAGAGTCTTCAAAAGCCTGGTTGGATGATGCACAGCGTCGAGGAGGCCGTGAAGGGCCTCGCTGCACTCCCCAAAAGCAATAGAGATTTGGTTCAGCGTTTGTATTTGAGCGGTGCGCCCAATTCGATGGATGAAGTCTGGGCCAAACAATTCAACCGACCTGATTTTCATACGTATATGACTGCTGGAGCTGGAGGCATGGTGAACGTCTTCCCAGCGACATACTTGCAAAACGCCGCCACGCTGGCCGCTTCAATGTTGCATGAGACTGGCCATGTGTTGAGCCAGCGGAAATGGGGAACAGGCGGAACGGAGCGTTGGAATGCATGGATTCAAGCCGCTGCGAGTGATGGCCTGCACGCCTCGCAGTATGCGAAGGAAAGCCCTGAAGAAGACTTCAGTGAGACTCTGGCCTTGTACATGTCTGTGAAAGGCAGCCCCGCAGAAGCAGAAATACGTGCGCTCATGTCTCAAAGAATGCTCATTCTCGATGAATTCTTGAAAGAGCCTGTATGAGTACAATTGCGGGTTCAGCAAACTGTTGCCCAGTGCGTTGAGGAACTGGCAAAGCGCACACGCCCCAATCACCATCCCTAAGCAAATATGAAAAACCCGACACCTCGCCCCCCGAAGAGCGACGCCTAATCTCAGTTACGTCTTCGACTAAAGGGCCGACCCATAATACTTTTAGGGCACGAGAAAACCCGAAGACAACAAACCCAGCAGCAAAATGCCCAAAGCGATGCGGTAGACTACGAAAACCAACATCGAGCGGGTTTTGACAAAGTGCAGCAGCCCCGAAATCGCCGCCAAGCCTGAAAAAAATGAGACCACCGTGCCCACCACCAGGGTCGATGCTGAAGGGCGTACAGCGGCTTCGAAAAAATCTTTAAGCCCCCACAAGCCGGCGAGCGTGGTGGACGGAATTGAAAGGAGAAACGAATATCGAGCGGCGTCTTCGCGGCGCAAACCCAAGGACAAAGCCCCAGTGATGGTGGTGCCGCTGCGACTGCTTCCGGGAATGACAGCCAGGGCCTGCCATAACCCGACGATGAAGCCATCTTTCAACGTCAGGTCAGCCATAGTGCGTTTATGCGAGGCCAACCGTTCCACTAAAAACAGCACCACAGCCAGCACAATGAGTGACGCCGAAATGACATACAAAGAACGCAAAGAAGTCTTGATTGCAGACTTAAACAATAAACCAACCACGATGATGGGCATCGTTCCGACAATGACAAACCAAGCCAACCGCGAATCTTCGGTGCCGAGCGGCTTTCGTTGAACCAACCCGTTCCAAAACCCCAACGCCAGCCGCGAGATGTCGGCGCGGAAGTAGAAAAGCACGGCCACCACCGTGCCCAATTGAATGATGGCTGAATAGGCAGCGCCTGGGTCGTTCCAACCCAGCAGCGCCGGTACGATGCGCAAATGTGCAGTGGAAGAGATTGGTAAAAATTCAGTCAGCCCCTGCACGATGCCCAGAACAATCGCTTCGAACAGCGTCATCTTTGGCCCAGCGAAAGCGCCCAAATATCGCCGCCCAATTCAGCTTTTCGAAGTTCCCACGCAGAAAGCACATCGGCCGAGTGCGCGAGATACTCAGGGGTGGGCTCAAAGCCGTGCTCTTCTGCATAGTCAGTCAAAAAACCATGCAGCATCGGCGACAAGAAATGCGTGGCCAAAATCACCCGACTGTCTTCCAAGTATTCCGTGAACCGAAGCGCGAAGCCCGACGCTTCTTCTGCCCTCGATTCAATGCGCACCACTTCGCCCTTCACCTTCACTTCTCGGCCACAGTCCGGGAGCTGAAGGGTCAACAGCAACTTGGTGCCCAACTTCAAAAAGAAACTCGACTGAAGGAACAACCCGCCCACCGAGAGGTTGATGGTGGGCAAGGTCGCTTCAAAAGAGCGAGAAGGGTCATCAACCAACGAGAGCTGGGCTCGCACCTGCAACCCCGCTCGCGGGTAGTGACGACGCGCATCAGGCTGAAGCCTCTCGCGATGTCGCGCGTGTGACACCGTGACTGGCGCTTTCGCCTCAGCTTCCGGGCGAACCACCGAGGCCAGCATTTTGCGCTGAGACATCGACAACCCGTCCCCCTCGGCCTTCGCGGGCAGAGGGAGTTTTCGGGTATCGAGGTAACTGGCCAACGCGGTGAGACTTTTCGCTTTCTGGGTTTGCATGGAGGTGAAGCGTTACGCCGCGCTTCGGCCACGCAGGCCGGCGGCCTCTCGCAGCTGGTCTTTCTTGTCGACTTGTTCCCAGCTGAACTCATTGCGACCGAAGTGCCCGTAGGCGGCGGTGCGTTGGTAGATGGGGCGCAGCAAGTCGAGGTGCTCGATGATTTCGCGAGGCTTGAGGCCAAAGGTATTGCGCACAGCCTTGGCGATGCGTCCTTCGTCGACCGTCGCGGTGCCGAAGGTCTCGACCATCACGCTGACCGGTTCAGCCACGCCGATGGCGTAGGACACTTGCACTTCGCAGCGCGTGGCCAAGCCGGCGGCCACCACGTTCTTCGCGATGTAGCGGCCCATATAGGCTGCAGAGCGATCGACCTTCGATGGATCTTTGCCAGAGAAAGCACCACCACCATGGCGACCCATACCGCCGTAGGTGTCGACGATAATCTTTCGACCCGTCACACCTGAGTCACCCATCGGGCCACCGATGACAAAGCGACCCGTGGGGTTGATGTAGAACTTGGTCTTCTTGTCCATCAACTTGGCCGGCAACGAAGCTTTGATGACTTCGGCCATGATGACTTCTTTGATTTTTTTGTTCGACGCCTCTTCAGCGTGCTGGGTCGACACCACCACAGCGTCAATGCGCACGGGCTTGTCGTCGATGTACTCGACCGTCACCTGCAACTTGCCGTCGGGGCGGAGCCAGTCGTATTTCTTCTTGCGAATGTCGGCGAGCTTCTTGGTCAGCGCGTGCGCGAAATGAATCGGCGCGGGCATCAAGTCAGCGGTCTCACTACAGGCATAACCAAACATCATGCCCTGGTCGCCAGCGCCTTGTTCCTTAGCGCCCTTCTCGTCGACGCCGCGCGCGATGTCTTGGCTCTGGCCTTCGATGGCGACCATCACGCCACAGGTGTGCCCGTCGTAGCCCATGGAAGAATCGGTGTAGCCAATCTTACAAATGGTGCTGCGAACGATTGTGGGAATGTCGATCCACGCGTTGGTGGTGACTTCGCCGGCCACGATAGCGATACCCGTCTTCACCAACGTTTCCACCGCGATACGCGCGAGTGGGTCTTTCTCGATCAGCGCATCCACCACGCCGTCAGAAATTTGGTCGCAAATCTTGTCCGGGTGGCCTTCGGTGACCGACTCCGACGTAAACAGATAGTCCTTGGGCATGGTGTCCTCGTTGGTGAGTAGCTGCGGCGGCAGATGCCATACTCCGCGAGCAGGATGGCGGCAATGTAAGCGTGAAGGTGCTAGAAATCTTTCTATGAAAATGATGCTCTTGACTGTTCTCTCGTTGTCGGCTGCGGCCTTGGCTTCCCCCAAAGACGACGTATCAAAACCGCTGAAGACCATCATCAATTCGGTGCGCTACGGGAAAGATTTAGCGGCTCTCAAACAATTTGCCACTGAACAACAAGGCCAATTCATGGTGGGCGAGAGCTGGGCCAAAGGCACTGATGCCCAGCGAAAAGAGTTTCAAGACCTCTTCGTGCAGCTGTTTGCGAAAATCGCCTTCCCCAAGATTCGAAAGAACTTCGAGAACCTCGACACCGTGCTCTACGACGAACCCACGGTCAGTTCCCCCACCGCCAGCATGGGCTCGCTCATTCTCATCAATCACCCTCTGAAGAAGCAGGAACTGAAGGTGAAGTACCAACTCATTAAACAAGGTGCCGCGTGGAAAGTGGTCGACGTGGCGGTGCTGGGTGATTCCATGCTCACAGGCATTCGCGACGACCAAATACAGCCGCTGCTCAAAGAAGGTGGGTGGGATGCCTTGCTCAAAGCAATGCGAGAAAAAGCTCTGGAATTTAAGGGCGTTACTCTGAAGTGATAATTAAGAACCAAGAATTGAAAAACAGCCTCAGCTGCGGCGTGGCCTTCATAGTGCTGTCGGCCTGCGGGGTCGATTCGGGTCTTACAACTCGAAACAAGCCCCCCTCGCCGTTGGAACGCACTTTTCAACTCGCCGCGCGTGAGTATCAAGTGCCAGTGGGAATGCTCAAAGCCGTCGGGTATGTCGAAACCCGGCTTTCCAGCAGCCCCCAACTCGAATCACATTCTGGTGGCGTTGGGCTGATGCAGCTCGCCACCCGAGGTGACATCGATACTTTGGGCGATGCAGCCACTTTGACTGGCACAAGTGAAGCCACTCTGCGCGCTGACCCTCATGCCAACATTCGCGGAGCAGCAGCGGTCCTTCGTAAAATATTCGATGCCACTCAGACGGCAGAACCGTCACTCGACGGTCGTCAAGTCGGTGACTGGTATGC
>JAYUVR010000064.1:0-3589 GCA_043753955.1 Archangium sp.
TACGTCGGCACAGTGGCTTGAAGCGCGCGTTTCGCGACGTCGTATGAGAAGCCCGCTCGCAACAACACGGCGAAGTCTTTTTGCCTCCGCTGAATGTTGACGCCCAATTTCTTTTTGCGAACCAGCGTCTGCGCCGCTTCGAATTCCTGCTCTGGAGTCGTCGCCGACGACTTCGCGGCCAGCGCCGGTTCAATGCCTTTTTGTCGCAGTTTAAGGCGTATGACTCGACCGCTTTTCCCCTGCCGCAACAGCGATGCGCTCTTTGATTCAGCCAGCCGAACGTCATCGACATAGCCAGCCGTCACCATTCGTTCGACCACCTGTTCGATGAGCGGTCGAGCTGCTTCAAAATCACCGCCCTTTTCCCGAAGGTGTCGCTTGACCTTTCGCTCGAGCACTTGCTTCAAACCTTTGCGGCTCGCGGAATACCTCCTCAGGTAGAAGAGCGCGACGTTGGACAACGATTTTTCTGAGACGCTCTTCACAAGGAAACTTTCTACCGAAATGAAAGGAACTCTAAGTGAATCTCGCCAATCATTCAGCCAGAGTCTACTGACGCATTCTCGAAGGGAAGCACACATGCATTTGAGACGATGGCTTCAAACGGCCGTGTTGATGCAGCTCTTGAATTGCGGACCCAATTCTTCTCCCGAGCCGACGGCCTCAACGACGAAGGTGAAGTTTCTTTCCGCTGCCCACCCCATTGCAGCCCAGTACATCGTCGTGCTGAAAAGTGACGCGGCGCTTGATGTGCAATCAATCAGCACATCGTTGGCGCAACGCTTTGATGGCGAAGTACTGCAAGTGTATGAGCACGCTTTAAAGGGCTTTTCCGTTCGTCTTTCCGAAACGCAAGCCCGGGCTTTAGCCAACGAAAGTGCGGTGCTCTACGTACAAGAAGATGGTCGCGCTGCGCTCAATGAAACCCAATACAAACCCTCGTGGGGTTTAGATCGCCTCGATCAACGAGACCTACCGCTCTCAAAGACATACACCCCAGATCCCTACGGGGGCACCGGCGTGCACGTCTACGTCATCGACACGGGTGTGCGCACCACCCATCAAGAATTTATCGGTCGCATCGGCAACGGAGCCGACTTTGTCGACGATGGAATTGACAGCGTTGAAGACTGCCACGGCCACGGAACCCATGTCGCCGCCACCATTGCAGGCACCACATTTGGGGTGGCGAAAAAAGCCATCATTCACCCTGTTCGAGCCCAAGACTGCCTCGGCGAAGGGCCCGACTCGATGGTGCTCAAAGCCGTCGACTGGGTGTACGCCAATCGCATCAACCCAGCGGTCGTGAACATGTCTTTGCACACGCAGACTTTGCCCGCTCTCGAAGAAGCCATTCGCGCTTCGATTGCCAGCGGCATCACCTATGTTTTTGCAGCGGGAAATAAGTCTCTCGATGCCTGTGCCTTCACCCCGGCACGGGTCAAAGAAGGCCTGACTGTGGGGGCCTCAACCCGCAGCGACCATCGCGCCCTCTTTTCAAATCATGGTCCTTGCATTGACCTCTTCGCGCCGGGCCAAGAAATTCTCTCAGCTGGAATGGAAAGTGACACAGCGTGGAAAACGCGCTCGGGAACATCGATGGCCGCACCTCACGTAAGCGGTGCTGCTGCGCTCTTCCTCTCTCGAAATCTCAAGGCCACACCCGACGAAGTCGCGACCTACATCACCGAAGGAGCCAGCAAAGACAAACTGTTTATCGGTCGCGCCGAGGAACCCAATACCCCCAACGTGCTTCTCTACCTGACGCCACCTGACCTACCCACGTGCTCGCTCGACGCCCAGCCCAGCGTGGGCACGACGCTTGATTCATACGCGGTGAGATGGAACGCGTCTGACGCGACTTGGTGTACTTGGGAACTCGATGGTGCAGATCAAGGCAGCGTGGCCTGCAATGGTTTGCACGTCTTCTCACAGCCGACTGCTGGCATTCACACCATCACCTTGTGGGCTTCGAACTCCTTGGGCCAGGGCCATTGCACGGCCTCTGTCACGGTGAAACCAACGTGCTCGGTTTCAATCTTTCCTGCCGATGGCTCGCTCTTGGCCAACACGCAATTTAAAGTCTCGTGGGTCAGCGACGCCGCCAAATGTTGGTATCAAAAAGATGAGGTCAACCAAGGTGAAGTGAGCTGCAGCGGTGCCGCGTTTTTCTCCGCCAGCACCTTTGGCTCAGGCCCGCACACGCTGTCACTCACCGCCGCGAGTGCACATGCTTCGACGGACTGCACTTCGAATGCAATTACAGTTACGCCTTAATTCCTGCGTTGGAATTTTCGCGTCAACAAGCCCACGCCAAGCATCACTGCAGCGGCGAACACCACGCGGTAGATTGCGGTCTGCCGAGCGCCTTCAATGCCATCAGCCAACGCAGCAGCCAATTGTGTGTACACCAAACAGTTTGGCACCAACCCGATAGCGTTTCCCCAGACCCAGTGGCGAAAAGAGATGGGCGAGGCGCCTCCAGCCAAGTTCACCAATAAAAAAGGCAATGGCAGATGGCGCACCAACACGGTCGTCAACACACCGCCTTGCTCGAGCTCACGCAAAAGCCAAGCCGCACCTCGTTGAGCGAGCCACGCTTTGAATGCATCACCCGTCAGCCGTCGGCCCACCCAAAAGTGCACATGCACCCACACGTTGCACGTTACCCACACCACCACACAGCCAGGCCAAAAGCCCCACGTGACGCCTGCTGCAATCATCATCATTCCAGCCGGCGCGAAGAGCGAAGTGGCTGTGCCAAAAATGAGAAAATACAGAGGGAGCGCGAGCGCATCACTGCTCAGGCCGCGCAACGTGGCGATGAGGGAGCTCAGTTCGAAGTGCTGGCCCAGCGCAATTTTGCCGACAACTGCACTGACAACGAGTGCCGTCACAAGCAACAAAATCTTTAGCCAGGGGCGCACGTGTGAATCTTCTACTCTTTTTCGTTGAAAGTGCCGGCGCTGCGTGAAAACTCAGTGTCATGGGCAAGGAAACACTTAGCGTTACCGACAACCGCACGGGCAAGCAGTACGAAATGCCGATCGAAAACGGCTGCGTCAAGGCCATCGACCTTCGGAAGATCAAGGTCAACGATCAAGATTTCGGGCTCATGTCCTACGATCCCGCATTCCTCAACACCGCAAACTGCAAGTCATCGATCACCTTCATCGATGGCGACGTGGGCATTCTCGAGTATCGCGGCTACCCCATTGATCAACTGGCCCAGAAGTCGACGCATCTCGAGGTCAGCTATCTGCTCATGAATGGCGAGTTGCCCAACAAGGTGCAGCTTGAAGAATTCACCACCAAAATCACGCACCACACGTACGTGCACGAGAACATCAAGTCCTTCATGGACGGGTTCCGTTACGACGCGCACCCGATGTCGATGTTGGCCTCGACCGTCGCCGCGTTGTCGAGCTTCTACCCTGAAGCCAAAAACGTGAAGAACAAGGAAATTCGCCGTTTTCAAATGATGCGGCTCATTGCCAAAATGCCCACGCTCGCCGCGTTTTCGTATCGGCACAGCCAAGGGTTGCCGTACGTCTACCCAAATAATGATCTCGGCTACACCGAGAACTTT
>JAYUVR010000065.1:0-2757 GCA_043753955.1 Archangium sp.
CTAGCAACTGGTGATGACTCCCCAGTTGCAGCAAGCGATCAAGCTGCTGCAGCTCTCGCGAATGGAACTGATTGAGCAGATTCGCGAGGAAATGGAATCAAACCCGCTCCTCGAAACCCCCGATGAGGTCGAGGGAGATCTCTCAGACAAGGCCCCTGGCGAAGCGTCGTTAGAAGCCGGAAACCTCGAAGCACCGCTGATGTCAGACGCGCCCGTGTCGGACACGGCGCAAGAAGTGAAGCCTGAGACTGCCCCCGCGGAAATCGACTGGGACGCCTACCTCAACAGCTACCAATTTAATGAGCCGACCACGGCTTCGAACAAAGGCAATGTCGATCTCGACGACCTGCCTTCATTCGAAGCGAACATGGTGAAGAAAGAAGATCTCTTCGATCGCCTGTTCGACCAACTCTCTGGTTTGCGACTCAATGACGCCGAGCGTCGCATCGCGGAACTCATCATCGGTAACCTCGACGATGACGGCTATTTGAAGCTGGCCGATGTAGAAGGCGACCCTTTGATTCGCCTGTGCAACGAAGCCGACGTGCCGATGTCGGTGGGCACCTCGATGTTGCGCAAGATTCAACACTTAGACCCGGTAGGCTGTGGTTCGCGCGATTTGCTCGAATGCCTGCTGATACAAATTCAAGCGATGAACGACCCTGCGGCATCGCTGCTGCAGACGATGATCAAGAAGCACATGAAGTTGTTGGAATCGAAAAATCTGCCGGCCATCGCGCGCGAATTGAAAATTACGCTCGATGAAGTTATCGCCGCGACCAAGCTTCTGACGAAACTCGACCCCAAACCGGGTCGCAATTACTCAGGCGAAGAAGCGCAACACATCACCCCCGACGTTTTTATTCACAAAGTGGGCGACGAGTACCACGTGGTGCTCAACGATGATGGTTTGTCGAAACTGCGCGTGAGTGACGCGTATCGAAGAGCGCTTCGAAATGGCGTGCTCGACCCTAAACAAAAAGAATTCGTTCAAGAAAAAATGCGCTCAGCCCAATGGCTCCTGCGCTCGATTCAACAAAGACAGCGCACGATTCACAAAGTCACTGAAAGCATCGTCAAATTTCAACGCGATTTTTTCGACAAGGGCATCGCCCACCTCAAGCCACTGATTCTGCGCGATGTCGCCGAAGACATTGGGATGCACGAATCAACCGTGAGCCGAGTGACCACTGCGAAATACGTGCACACGCCTCAAGGCATTTTTGAGCTCAAGTATTTCTTCAATTCTTCTATCGCTCGCACCGGCGGCGACGACATCGCAAGCGAAGCGGTCAAGAATCACATCAAACAGCTGGTCTCGACTGAAAACGCCAAAAACCCATACTCTGATCAAAAAATTGTCGAACTGTTGAAGGCTCAAGGCATCGAAATCGCCAGACGAACTGTAGCCAAATACCGCGAGGTCCTCGGGGTGCTGCCCTCGAGCAAGCGAAAGAAGTACTACTAAAGAAGAGGTTTTTATGGCTTTGCCTGAAGTCCTCATCGTCGATGACGATCAACTGATTCGCGCAATGCTCCGTGACGCGCTCAGCGACGTTCCCTGCGAAATTCGAGAAGCCGATTCCGGTGATGCAGCCCTCGCCGTCATTTCTGAGCGCAACCCCGCGGTGGTGTTGTTGGACCTCATCATGCCCGGTAAAAGCGGTATGGAAGTACTCAAGTCGCTCAAGGGCAAAGGGCATCGCATCGTCGTACTTTCTGCACTCGATGCCGAACCGCTGGTGCAACAAGCGCTGGCGTACGGCGCCCACGGCTTTCTTTCCAAACCCATTCACCCCCTAGATGTTCAAAACCTCGTTCGCGGGGCATTGGAGGCAAGCTCGTCGTGAGTGACGAATACTGGCTGGCCGACAGCGAGGCCAGAGTCTTGGGGCCCATCGGTCTCGAAGTGGTTGTGACGCTCCACGCTCGAGGAAAGCTTCTCGACGTGCGTGCGGTTTCTCGAGATGGGCGCAAATTTGTGCCTTTGCGTGAGATGCCCGAATTACAGGCAGTGCTTTCTGCGCCCGCGACGCCCAATGATGCACAGCGAGCGCAACGCGAAGCGACCGCTCAAATTCGGCAATGGCTGACGTCGATTCAACAGCACCCTACGCAGGACATTTTTCGGGTACCGCAAGGCGCATCGCGTGACGCCTGGAGATCGGCATTTTTTGCATTGGTTCATCGATATGTTCCAAGTCGACTGCCTCCCGACACCACGCCTGAGCTGCGAGTGGCCTGCGAAGACGCCTTTCTTGCGCTCGCTGAGCGCATGGTCGAAATCGAAAAGCAGTTTCGTGCGCCCCATCTGCCGCCCCCGCTGATGGGAAGCGCGACGAGCGACCCCCCACCTGCGGCTCGATTGAGCCATCGAAGTGGGGCGGTGCATATTGACCTCTCGCTCAAGCGCGGCGACGCTCGGCCTTTCACTCAAGACCGAGAACACAGTTGGCAAAACGATTCACTATGCATCGAATCTTCTGAACGATTGGTGCCCGGGAGCACCATCGAATTGGCGGTGACGTTTGAAGGGCATGTCACCCAGCTTCATGCCAACGGCCGAGTGGCTACCGCTCGGGCGGGGGGCTTCACGGTGAAGTTGCTCAATTTGAGCGAAGATCAACGCGCCTTGATTCGCACTTGGGTCGCGCGTTCAACGTTGAAATGAAATCGTTTGGCGATGGTTTCCCTCTTGGGCGGTGTTACTTTGCAACTGACCGCACCCGCCTGTTTGAACGTGGCAACCACGCGGTC
>JAYUVR010000066.1:0-3711 GCA_043753955.1 Archangium sp.
GACTGTCATGGAGATATTCTTCCCAATTGGGATAGAGCTTCAAAAACACCTTGTCCCAATAGTCGAGCCCAGCCCGCTTCAGGTCTTTGTCTGAAATCGAAAACCCCAGAGGTTCAATGAGAACGAGCTTGCACCCCGAAACGGCACATAAGCGCGCGATGTTGCCGGTATTGGGTGGAATCTGGGGCGAGACCAACACCAGTGTAAACGGTCGAGCCAACGGGGTGAGTGAGGGCATAGGCTGCACCGGTGATGCGCTATCGCGTGATGAACCTCACACGCAACACTCTCCTTGCGGAGCACTCGACCCGAGCGGAAACGTTTTTCTCTCGCTTCAAGGGTCTCATGGGTGTTCCTCATTTACCCTTCGGGGAAGGCCTGCACCTGACGCGGTGCAACAGCATTCATACCTTCTTTATGAAGATGCCCATCGACGTCTTGTTTCTGGACGTTTCGCATCACGTGGTAGATATCTGCCACTCAATGCCGCCATGGGGGGTCAGCAGGGTGTACTTCAACGCGAAATCAGTGCTCGAATTGCCCCACGGAACCGCTTCAGCCAGTCAAACCCAAGTCGGAGACCTGATCGACTTCACTCCGACCGAGTGAAGATTCTTTACCTGGCGAGAGACGTTTGCTTCAGTCTGACCCTTCCTTGAGCTTCACGACGCCCATGAAAATCGAAGTGTCCGGCCAAACCCACGTCGGCATGAAGCGCAACCACAACGAGGACAACCTCTTGCTGTTGCCTGAAGAGCGTCTCTTTGTGGTCGCCGATGGCATGGGCGGGCATTCGTCGGGGGAAGTCGCTTCAAAAATTGCCGTCGATGAGGTGGCCGAATTCTTCCGCATGACGAGCCAAGACTCTGAAATCACCTGGCCGTACAAGATGGACAAGCAGAAGAACTATGACGAAAACCGGCTGGCCACCGGGGTGAAGCTGGCCAACATGCGCATCTTTGAGCGCGCCTTGGCTGAGCAAAAGTTCAAAGGCATGGGCACCACCATCGTGACCGTCTACTTCGCCAAAGACAGCGAAGTGGTGATCGCGCACGTGGGTGACAGTCGGGTGTACTTCTTCCGCGAAAACACGCTGCGGCAAATCACCGAAGACCATTCGCTGCTCAACGACTACTTAAAAGCGAAGAAGTTGAGCCCTGAGGAAATAGAAGCCTTCCCTCACAAAAACGTCATCGTTCGTGCGCTGGGTATGAAAGACACCGTCACCGTCGACATCAATCGAGTCGAACCCCGAGATGGAGACATCTTCCTCCTCTGCTCCGACGGCCTCTCGGGCATGGTTCCCGACAGCCAAATCGAACACATTCTGCAAAATCAAACTGATCTCGAAAAAGCGTGCGTGCAGTTGATCGACGCAGCTAACGCCAACGGCGGCACCGACAACGTCACCTGCGTGCTCGCTCAATACCGCCGTTAAGTTGAAGGCAGCGTCGAGACCCGAATTCCGCCCGGGCCCACTATTTCATCAGACCACTGCGCGCCTGCTGGTACCTCGGCTCCGTCGAGGACTGCCACTCGATTGAGCCGCGCTCCGGCCCCCACTTTCGCGTTTCGGCCGATGGAAACACCGGCACCAATACGAACCTGAGACTCGATAACGCACCCTTCCCCAAAAAAAGCAGGCCCCGCAACCTTGAAGTCAGCGGGCAATTGAACCGTGGGGTGTACCCAAAAATTTTCCTGCCCTCGATTCATGCCAGCAAAAGGGCTTTTGGCGCCAAAGGCCGCCACAGGCACTTGACCAAAGAGCAACTGTTGGTGCGCCGCGGCATAGCGCTGAGGTGTGCCCATGTCAGACCAGTACACATCGTTGCTCTCAAGCACGTGCCCAGCAATCTGAAGCCCTCGTTCCATCATGCGCACATAAACATCGCGGTTGATGTCTTCGGGGCCTGTGCTCGCCATAAAATCGAACACCTTGGGCGTCATCACATGCACGCCAGTGAAGTGCCAACGGGTCAACTTCTCGCCCCCTGGCCCCTGCCCCGCGATGGCCCTCACATGGTGCGCCGCATCAAGTTCGACCGCGTTGTAATTCTCACCTTCTGGCATCGGCAGAAGCACCATCGAGGCGGCGGCTTTGCTGCGACGATGCGCTTGCACAATGGGCAAGAGGTCCACCGCAAAAAGCACGTCGCCGTTGAGCACGATGAAATCATCGTCGACAAGAAAGTCTCTGAGCCCTCGAATGCCTCCGCCGGTGCCTTGTATTTCCAAAGGCTCATTCACCACCGTAAGCGGGCTGTGTTCACGGCGCGCCGTCGCTTCCATCACCTCGGGCAAATGGTGCGTATTAATACCTATCGCGCTGACCCCTGCGCGTTCGAGGGTCGCAACCGAGTAGCGAAAGAGCGGACCACCCAAGAGCGGAATGGCGGGCTTCGGCCAGAGCTGAGTCAGTGGGCGCAGGCGAGTTCCTAAGCCGGCACAGAGCACCATCGCTTTCATCATCAACCCAACTCAGGAACGTACTTGGCCACGATGCCGCGCAAGTCGCTTAAGCCCGGTTGCACATCGAGAGCGGCTTTGACGTAACGAAGCGACGCGGGGATAGAGACTAAAAAACTCGGGTTGCCCTTGACGCGGTTGATGAATTCAAAACGCCCAGCGTCTTTGAGTTTTCGCTGCACGGTGAGGAGATTAAAAAAGCGCTTAAACGCTGTAGGCTCAATGCGCTCGCCGGTCTCTCTTTCAAACGTCTCGATGTAGACCTCGAGCATGGCATCGACGAAGTCGACAGACAGTTCGACATAGCTGTCGCGCAACAAAGCGACCAAATCGTACTGCCGCGGCCCTTGCAGCGCGTCTTGGAAGTCGATCACCACCAGCTCGCCGTTTTTCACCATGATGTTGCGACTTTGGTAATCACGATGGGTAAAGCCGCGCGCAGCTGCAGCCAATTCTGAAGCTATTTTTTGAAAGCACACGTCGAGTTGGCCGCGCTCGTCATCGGTCGGCACCTGACCGCTCCAGGCCTCGAGGCCCCACTCTCGAAAATGATGAAGTTCCCAGTCGTAAAGATGTTCATCAAAAGCCCGGGTGAAAGCCAGGCAAGACGGGTCTGGAGCTCCCTCGGCTCGAGCTCTCAACTGCGCCAAAAGCTCGACTGCGCGGGTGTAAAGAGCGGTGCGGTCGCCAGTCTCCAAGGCCTTTTCGAAGGTCTCATCAGAGAGATCTTCTAAGACCATCACTCCCGCGTTTTGATCAAACCTGAGAATTTCAGGCACCCTGATATTCAACGTTTTGAGATAGCGCTGCACGTTGACGAAAGGCAGTTCAGTCGGCACAGAGCCATGACTGGCTTCTTCGCTTTGGTGAAGTGAGTCTGGGGGCATCACCATCACCACCCACGAGTCGGGAACGGTACCAACCCGATAGTATGAGCGATTCGACGCATCGCCCTTGAGTTTGGCAACGGGTGTCTTGTCAATCGATCGACCGATGGCACGCTCGACCTGGGCTCGAAGCTGAGAGTCAAAATCCATGAAATGGTTCTTTTCCTTAACGTTCCCGCTTGAGCGGGAGAAGTTCGAAGGGAATGGCTACCAACGTGGGGAAACGATGCACTTTCTCGGGCACCTTGGCCAGTGCAGCGTCGGTCAAACCGTGAGTCGTGGTCACAACGATGATGGGCTCGTGATTATCGTTCCGGCCAGGACCTATGCGCAAAATGCCCCGAATACCGAAACA
>JAYUVR010000067.1:0-17596 GCA_043753955.1 Archangium sp.
GGCCCGAAAGACGAGCCAGCATGGCAGTCCCCAACGAGGTACTTTTCCCGGGTTTGCCCAACACTTCGTCGTCAATCACCACTGAAGTATCAGCAGCCAAAATAACAGCAGGCTGCTCAATCTGTGCGGCATTGGCTTTCGTCAATGCCAGACGTTTCACATAGGTCGCTGCCTGTTCACCAGGCAGCACTGACTCATCGACATGTGAAGGGACGATTTCAAAAGCAATTCCGAGGTGACTGAGTAACTCGGCTCGACGTGGCGAAGCCGAGGCGAGTATCAGCCGCACGTCACCCTCAGCTGTCGCTCATGACTTTTTCGATGGCCGAATCGTGCGTGACGACGGTGCCGCTTTGTTTGAGCGACTTGAGAAAACCTTCGCGCACTTCGAACTGCTTGCCTTTGACAGCCTCTGTTTGCAATTGGGCTTTGTGGGCTGCGAAATCAGTGTCCGTCGGTAGTTTGCGTTCGGTGATGGTGGCCACCATCAACGTCTCGCCCACAGCTACGACCTGGTCGATCAACCCTGCTTCTTTGAGGTCAAAAATAGTCTTTTTGAGCGAAGCCTCTTTGCCCAATTGCGGCATTTCTTCGACAGACGAATTAAAAATGCCTGACTCCTTAGCTTCTGGCTTGGTCTCGGCGGCGAAAGCGGTAGCACCCTCGGCTTTGTGACTCGGGTACATCTCGTCGAGTTTTTTGCCCTTCTTCACTTCAGCCAATGCCTTATCGGCATCTGCCTTTGCGAGAGCCTTGGCCTTTTGTTTGATGAACAATTGGCTGGCGATGTCTTTCTTCACCGACTCGAGGGGCTTTTGCTCAGACGCCTTTTTGTCCACCACGGTTCCGATGAACCAACCCATTGGCGTTTCCACCGGGGCCGTGACTTCACCTGGCTTGAGCGCGAAGAGCGCGTCGGCAAAACCGCCCGGCAATGAAAGGCGCTCGACGTAACCTAAATCGCCACCTTTTGCGCGGGTGCTCACATCTTCGGAAACAGCCTTGGCCAATTCAGAAAAGTCTTTCTTGTTCTCGACGATGTCTTTGCGCACGTTCTCAATGCGTTGCTTGATTTCAGTCTTCTTGGCGGCATCGGCATCAGGGTCAACTTTCAACAGAATCTGCTTGATGTGCGCTTGTTCCGGCACGAGATAGGCGAACTTATTTTGCTCGTAATGAGCGGCGATGGCCGCTTCGTTGGCCTTGGTCCACGTGTCGAGTTCAGCAGGCTTGGGCGTGCCCACTTTTTCTGCATACATCGAGGGCGAGAAGCGAACGAAAGTGACATTGGCGACGTCACCTTCTTTGAAGTACTTCGCTTTCACTTCTTCCTCGCTCACGGCGACGGAAGCCTCGACTAATTCCATCAACTTTTGGGCGGCCAGTTGGCGCCGCAGCTTGTCTTCAAAAAAGACTTCAGTGCTGCCTTCCACTTGGCGCACATAATCACGGTACATTTCGATATCGAATTTCCCGTCTTTCTGAAAAGCCGCTGCCTCTCGCAGAACTTTTTTGATGTCATCGTCGCTGGTCACGAGGCCCCGTGCTTCGGCTGCCTGAGAGAGCAATTCTGTATTCACCAGTTGATCGATGACCTGTTTATGAATACCGAACTGTTTCATCAACTCGGACGGCACACCTTGCCGACGAAAATTGTCGGACTGCTGTGCATACGAACGAGCGAAGTCTTTCAGTGGAATGGGTTTGCCATTGACAGTGGCCATCGTCTCTTCATCGACGATGCGGGTATCGCAACCTTGCGAACCCGGGCCCCATTGCAGGGCAAAAAGCACGGCCAAGGCCGCGATGAAGATATAGGAGCCGTAACGGCGGGTCTGTTCGGAGGAATTGCTCATGGGTTTCCAACAGTTGGCGGGACGAAGCGTTGACCTGTAGGATCGGTCCCCACAACATGCAAGCGGTTTGGCGAGTGTAAACGATGTTCTCCTTCTTCAAGCGCCATCGGGAATTGATTCTTGTGAGCACGCTTTTGCTCGCGCCACTGGTGCGCTACCTCTCTTCGGGTCACCAAGGCCGAGGTCCAAACTTCGTCGATCGCGCGGTGCTCTTCGTCTCTACCCCCATGCAGTCTGGGTTTACCTGGGTCATCGACAGCGTCAGCGGGCTGGGTGGCAGCTATCTGGCGTTGCGCGGCTCGCACGAAGAAGCCGCAGAATGTCGAAAAAGCCTGGCTGAGGTCCACGCAGAGCTCAATACGCTCAAGGAAGCCGAGGCAGAGAATGCGCGACTCAAGGCGATGCTCGGCTACATCGAAGACAGCATCGACAAAGAAATCGTAGCGAAAGTCATCGGGTTAAACCCGTCGCGACAATTTCAGTCAGTGCGAATTAATCGGGGCGAAGACTATGGAGTTCGAGTGGGCATGCCGGTGGTCACCCCTGAAGGCGCGGTTGGCCAGGTGGTTCGAGTGGTCGACAGTGCGTCAGACGTGATGTTGCTCACGGACCCCGCTTCGCGCATCGGCGGTGTGATTCAGCGAACCCGAGTGCGTGCGACAGTGACGGGCACCGGCGATGGGAGGCGTCTTTCGGTCGACTTGGTTCGCCGAGAAGATGACATGCATGAGGGCGATGTGATGGTGACCTCGGGGAGCGACGGCATCTTTCCACGAGGAATACGAATCGGTTTGGTGAGAACCACCGAGCGGCTGAGCGTGGGAATGTTTATGAAGGCCAGCCTTGAGCCTTCTGTCGAAATGAACAGAGTGGAAGAAGTGCTCATCATCCCCGTGAAGATGAAAGAAGATGAGCCCTCGGCGGCGGTAAAAAAGCGAGGGTTCCCGTGAAGTTTATCGCCTTTTCGATTCTGGCTTTATTTCTGCTCTCGCTCGAGTCGGTGTTGGTGAGGGCTTTTGGCCTCGAGGTGACGCGCATCGATGTCGGGCTGGCGTTGGTGGTGTACGCGGCCTTGAGATCCACCCCTGTAGAAGGGGCATTTTCGGCCTTCTCAATCGGTTACATGCTCGACGTGTTTACCGGTCGACCTACTTGGCTCTACCCCGCGCTGGCCATGCTGGTTTTTCTTTTCGTGCGTGCCGCCGGAGCGGTCGTCGACGGCCGCAGTCGTGGCTCTTACGCCATGTTGATCGCCCTCGCCACGGTGGGGCATGCGCTGCTCGCAGTGTTGTTCAGTTGGCTCACCTCAGCTTCGGGGAGCGGACTGATGCTCTCGTTAACAGATGTTCCGGTACAAGTTTTTTTGACGGTCGTCGCGGGCTTGGCGATGTGGCCTCTCTTGAAGAAAATTGAGCCCGGTGAAAGACCTGAGCCCGGGGTGCTCAGGTGAAACTGGGGCTCGGAACATCGCGGCAACCGAAAGAGTTGCGGTCGCGCGTTTTTGTCCTCGGCGGCTTCTTTCTTGCGGGTCTACTGGTGCTGGCCATCAATCTCTATCGACTGATGGTGGTGCGCTACGAAGAATTTCTCGCGCTCTCGGTAGACAACGAATTCAAAGACGTACGCATTCGTGCGCCTCGCGGGCTGATTCGCGATCGACGCGGCGAAGTGTTGGTCGATGCGCGACCGAGCCTTGATGTCTTCGTGACGCCTGCGTTTTGCATCAAATGTAAAGAGGACGTCATTCCTCAGCTCCAATCACTGTTGAGTTGGGACGATGAGCAGACACAGCATGTCACTGAGCTCATCAAATCTGCGCGGGGCCCGCAGCGGTACCAGCAGATAGTGGTTCAAGTTGATCTCACGCGAGACCAATTCGACCTGTTGAGCGCGCATCAGTATCAGCTCCCGGGCGTCGATTTAGAACCTGTTCCTCATCGCCACTACCGTTCGGGTGCGGCCTTGGCGCACGTGCTGGGTTACATGAATGAAGTCACGAGCGAAGAACTGCTCAAGCTCAATGCGGGGCCTTCAGAAGAGCGGCCGCCGTACGCCATGGGCGACTACATCGGGCGTCGAGGCGTTGAACGGGCCTTCGAACAAACGCTTCGCGGCCGAGATGGGTGGGTCAAACAGGTCGTCAACGCACGTGGCGAGGTGATGCACGATCCCGGGGGAGAGGTCATCAAACACGACGAGGTGCCGCCTCGGCCCGGTCGCAATGTGGTGTTGTCCATCGACGCGCGGCTGCAATCTGAGGCTGAACACGCTTTTCTGGGCACGGCAGGTTCCATCGTCGTCATCGACGCCAAAACGGGTTTTGTGCGAGCGATGGTGAGCAGACCTTCATTTGACCCCAATGAAATGACGGGTCGGGTGTCGCCGCAGCGACTGATTGAGCTCAATAAAGATCCACTCCAGCCGATGGTGTTTCGCGCCGCGGCTGAGCACTACCACCCCGGGTCGACTTTCAAAGTGGTCCCCTTGCTGGCCGCGCTTCAATCAGGTGCCTTCACGGCGCAAACCCCTGTCACCTGTGGAGGTGGCTACCAACTGGGCTCGAGGCGATGGCGCTGCCACAAAGAAAGCGGCCACGGCCTCGTACACGCCCGTCAAGCGATGCAATGGAGCTGCGATACGTATTTCTATCGAGTCGCAGATGTCATCGGCATCGACCCCATCGCGGCCATGGGCAAAGCATTGGGGTTGGGCAGCGTCACCAATTTAGGCGTGGCTGCCGAAGTGCCTGGAGTAATGCCAGACAGCGCGTATCACAATCGAGTGACGCCGGGCGGGTACACCAAAGGCATGGCGCTCAATACGGCCATCGGTCAGGGCGATGTGAATGTGACTCCGCTGCAATTGGCGGTGCTGTACGCAGCGGTCGGCAATGGGGGCCGCGTCTATCAACCCCAAGTGGTTGAACGCATCGAAACTCCCGATGGCGAAGTGGTTCAACAGTATGACGCTAAACTGGTGCGAGAGGTCCCCATCAGTCCAGAGCACCACGCCGTGCTCATCGATGCTTTGACTTCGGTAGTCAATGAGCCAGGAGGCACGGCCTTTCGCAGCCGACTCAGTGAAGTGACTGTGGCTGGAAAGACGGGCACGGCCCAAGTGGCGAGACTGGGAGCAGTGCGGCTCAAAAAAGCCCAGATGAGCTATTTTGAAAGAGACCACGCATGGTTCGCTGCTTTTGCACCCGCGGAAGACCCAGAGATTGCGGTCGTCGTACTCAATGAACACGGAGGCCACGGTGGCTCAGACGCAGCACCCGCGGCGGCGTCTATCATTCGTAAATACTTCGAGCTCAAACGCATCGATGGAGAAGCGTTTGGCATCGAATACCAACCTCCGAAGCCCGGTCCCTCGGTGAAGGCGCCCTCGCTGAGCCCTCCGCTTCATGCACCTCTTGAACACGTGGGTACTGGCCTCGCTCAAGAGCCACTCCCACCCAAGCCGGCGGTGGCGTTGACGCCGGGCTCGGGTGCAGAGGCCGCCCCACCGCGAGTGTCCCCAGGTGAACCTGCGCGCCCTCCTGCTGATGAACCTGCAGGAGACGAATAATGGAACTGCGAGTGGAACGCCGAGCCACGGCACATGTTCCGTGGATGTTGGTGGGGAGCGTGTTGGTGATGGCGGCCATCGGCATTTACAATTTGGCCTCGGCATCACGGCCTCCGAGTTCGCCGGTGTGGACCAGCCAGGTATTGTATTTAGGCGTGGGCATCGCGGTGGTGGTGGGGTTGGCGCTGGTGGATTACCGCTTCATTCAGCGAGCGACCGTGCCGCTCTATCTCTTCAACATTGGCGCGCTCATCGCCCTTAAATTTTTCGGCCACACTGCGAAAGGCGCCGAGAGCTGGTTTGTGTTGGGCCCCTTTCGCATTCAGCCTGCCGAATTTATGAAACTGGGCATGGTGTTGATGTTGGCCAAATATTTTCACGACGACGAGCGGCCAAACCAACCCGCTCAGGGCTTCATGCGGTTATTGCCCGCTGCGGTCATCGCTCTTGTGCCGACCACCTTGGTGCTGGTGCAACCTGATTTAGGTACGGCGCTGATGATGGTCTTCACCGCGTTGACCATCATTTTGTTCAGCAAGCCCACATCGGCCGTCGCAGTGGCCTTGGCCCTGGCCTGCGTGGTGGGTTTTGGGGTGCTGTGGAACGACTACGTACGCGAACAATCAGAGGAGCCTCGCTTTACCTTGGTTCGTCACAACCTCAAGAAACACCAAGATGCCCGCATTTCAGGTTGGCTTGACCCTACCCGTGATTTGCGGGGCTCGAACTACCATTCGATGCAGTCAAAGATTGCAGTGGGCAGTGGTGGCTGGTCAGGCAAAGGGTGGAAAGCGGGCACGCAGACGGGCCTTCGGTATTTGCCCGAGCAACACACCGACTTCATCTTCAGCGTGTTCGCAGAAGAGCAAGGTTTTGCGCGCTCATTGTTTCTGCTCGGGCTCTATGGAGTTGTTTTGCTCAGTGGCCTGGGCGTGGCCCTCACCGCGAAGGAACGCTATGGAGCCTTCGTCGCTGTCGGCATCTGCGCCATGATTTTTTGGCAGGTCTTTGAAAACATCGGCATGGTGACAGGCTTGCTGCCAATTACCGGCATCACCTTGCCGTTGATGAGCTACGGAGGCAGTTCGATGGTCAGTGTGATGTTGGGCATCGGGTTGCTGGTCAATGTGTCCATGCGAAGACAAATGTTTCGCAGTTAACTTCGCTTCCCTATACAGGCGGTGCCCTTCACATGAACTCGGCTTTGGTCATCATTCCCACGTACAACGAGTACGACAATTTGGGGCCCATCACCGACGCGGTGCTTCGCGCTGAGCGCCGAGTCGACATTCTGGTAGTCGATGACAACAGCCCCGACGGCACCGGCAAACTGGCCGACGAGTTGGCGGCAAAGTCGAAGCGCATCAAGGTACTTCACCGAGAAAAGAAGCAAGGGTTGGGTCGGGCTTATCTCCACGCTTTCCGCTGGGCGCTTGAGCACGGCTACGACTACGTCATCGAGATGGATGCCGACTTCAGTCATGACCCCCGATTTCTCCCGGGTCTTCTTGATACCGCCATCAATGGCGCCGACATCGCCTTGGGCAGCCGTTATGTGCCCGGGGGAGGGACGGTCAATTGGGGCGTGGGCCGACAACTCATTTCACAGGGCGGGTCGCTCTATGCGCGAACCATTTTGGGCGTTGACGTCAAAGACTTAACGGGCGGTTTTAAGTGTTTTAATCGTCGGGTATTGGAAGCCATCAATCTCGATGAGGTGCAGTCGAGTGGGTACGCGTTCCAAATTGAGTTGACTTATCGAGCTCTCAAAAAGGGTTTTACGGTGAAAGAAGTTCCCATCGTCTTTGAAGACCGCCGCGTGGGGCAGTCAAAAATGAGCCGAAAAATCTTCCTCGAAGCGGTGACGATGGTTTGGAAGCTCCGCCTGACGGTGTGAACTGATGTTCGCCGCCTTCGCCATCGCCTTGCCTGCGGTGTTGTTCATCGTCGACCCGATTGGCGTAGTCCCTCTTTTTGTGGCGATGACTGCGGGTGACTCGCCTGAAAAATGTCGGGCCATGGCGCTCAGGGCGTGCGTGACCGCGGGCGGCATCCTCATTTTCTTCTCGCTCTTTGGCACCTTCGTCTTCCAGGCGTTTGGCATTTCACTGTCAGCATTTCGCGTGGCCGGTGGCGTGCTCCTTCTTTTGACGGCGATTGACATGTTGAGGGCACAACACCCGGGCACCAAGAGCAGCCCCGCTGAGACGTTAGAGGGTACGGCCCAAGACGACATCGCCATTGTCCCATTGGCTATGCCTCTCTTGGCCGGGCCCGGAGCGATTGCCACCGTCATGGTCTTGATGGCGCAAGGTGGTGCAGGGTGGGTGTCGGCGGTACCTGTACTGGCTTCGATAGTCATCACGATGGTGCTGTCGTACGTGACTTTGCGCAGCGCGCAGATGGTGAAGCGGGTGCTCAAACGCACGGGTATTGCCATTCTCGAGCGCGTCTTCGGGCTTATTTTGGCGGCGATTGCGGTGCAGTTTATCTTTGATGGAGGCCGAGAGCTGTTGAAGGGCTGAGCCTTGGTTTCAGTGCTATGAAACAAGCTCATGGCCACCCAGCTCGGGCGGTACACCCTCGAAAAGAAGATCGGTTCTGGTGGCATGGCCGACGTTTGGCTTGCTCAGGGCCCCAATGGGGTGTGCGTGCTCAAATGCCCGTTCCCCCACTTGTGCGGCAACCCAGACTTCGTACGAATGTTTCTCGACGAAGCCACCTTGCTGGCGCAATTGCATCACCCCGGCATCGCGCAGATTTCAGATTTGGGCCATGTCGACGGCGTCTACTACCTGGCCATGGAATACGTGCCCGGCTTCGACATGATGACCATCAGTCTCGAGCACGAGCGCCACGGCGAACTGATGGCGCCGGAACTCTGTGCGCGCATCGTGGCTGACGCGGCAGAAGCGCTGCACTACGCGCATGAGGCCAAATCAAGCCATGGCAAGCCACTCAACATCGTGCATCGCGATGTCACTCCCCACAACATTCTGTTGTCGCGGCAAGGGCTGGTGAAGTTGATCGACTTTGGAGTGGCGAAAACCTCCATCGCCCATCACCGCACGCAGGCAGGTCTGGTGAAGGGCAAGTATGCGTACATGGCTCCTGAGCAAATCGCGGGAGGTGTCGTCGACCGCCGAGTCGACGTCTACGCGTTGGGGCTGGTGCTTTATGAGTTGCTGACCAACGTGCGCGCCATACCTGGGAATACTGAAGTGGAGCAGATTGAGTCGGCGCGGAGCGGTCGCATTCGGCCCATTGAGCAGCTACGCCCCAATGTTCCCGTACCGCTGCGGCAAATCTTAGGCGGGTGTCTTCATCAAGCGGTTGAAGGTCGTTACCCCACTGCGCAAGCGGTGAGAGAAGATCTCGAAAAATTTCTCTCTCTTCAGCGTCAAGTGCTGGGGCAAGACGATTTGCTGCGACTCTTTCGAGGGGTCGCGGCCGACGTAGGTGACTTGAGCTTTTCCGCACGCCCCACCGAAGAAGATCAACCGGTGTCGGAGGCTGGAGTAGTGGTTTTACCCGACAACGCTCTGGCGACTGGCAAAGTCGACGAGTTGGGGTACTCGTCGACGCTCCCCAGCATGGAATCGTCGTCGGCGACCCGACCGGTGGTGGTTTCGAATACCCGGCAGATCGATCGCGTTTCGGCCCCACGAGTGGCCCCTCATCGAGGGCCAATCATGCTCATCGCCATGGTCACCGCACTCCTGGTGGTTTCTGGGTGGTGGTGGTGGTGGTCTTCTAGACCTCACGCCGCAGAGCATCTGGCTGATGGGCTCTTGATTGTGTTCGATGCTGGAGCGAACTCCGAGCCCATCGCCGCCTTCGAGTTTCCTCCGCAAGATTCGGGTGAACGTGTTCCTGCGAATAGTCCTGCTGATGAGGTGACGGTTCGCGCCGCCTTGGTCAGCGTCACTTCTGTGGTTGAAGGCGACGTCTTCGTCGATGGCAAGAAGTACGGTCGAACTCCGCAAGAACTGGAACTGATGCCTGGGCCGCACACCATTTGGGTACGAAATGCAGCTTCTGGTCTCGACAAGAAGGTGGTGTGGACGCTCGAACCGGGTGAAACCAAAACCCTGACGGTGGCAGCGCCGAGCCCCTTTCAAAAGAAGGGGAAGCTCAAAGTGTATGCTCCTCCTTTTTGCGCTTTGAGCATCGATGGGAAGGCGAAGTCAGAGCGCCCGTCATCAATCTGGGAAGTCGAAATTTCTGAAGGCTCGCACCAAGTGTCGTGCACGCTCAGAGACGCTTCTTTGCCTCAACCTCGAGTCAAAACACAGAGCGTTGTCATTCGCGTTGGAGAAGAAACCAATGTCGAGTTCAACATGGCCGTGGACTAAAGAAGCTGCGATTTCAAAGGAATTGCATCAACGTTTGGGCCACGTGAGCTGAGGCACTTAAATTCCCCAGAGTCTGGCGAAGCTGCTGCAGTTCCTTGACGCAAGCCTCGCGCTCAGTTCCCGCCCAGAGCGGCTCAATGGCTTTCACCACCCGTTCGCAAGTCATTTCGCTCTGGAGGAGCTCGGGAACAATTTTCTTGTTTGCGAGCAGGTTGACGAGACAGAAAAAAGGAATGCGCACCAACATTTTTCCCACCGCATAGCTGAGCGGGTTGACCCGGTACACCGCCACCAATGGGCGAAGCATCAGCCCTGCTTCAAGGGTGGCTGTACCTGATGCGACCAAAGCGACATCGCAAGCCCCAACCACTTCTGGCGCGCGCCCTGAAATGACTGTGGGTGTAATTCCCGCTTTCAGAAAAGGCGATTGAACGGCATCGAGCGAGAGGCCCGGAGCGAGGGGAATGACAAAGCCTGTACCCGGCCGTTCTTTGGCGATGCGTGCACAGACGCTGGCGAGGGTTGGACTCATGCGAGTGATTTCTGAGCGTCGACTTCCCGGGAGCACGGCGAGAAGTGGTGTTTGAGCGGGAAGCCCCAGTTCCTTTCGAAAATGTGAAGCCGGGGCGATGGGAGGGAGTTGTTCGACCACTGGATTGCCGACGTAGGTCGCGTTGACGCCGCGAGCCCGAAAGAAATCTTCTTCAAAAGGGAGAATGCATAAGAGCCGGTCGACTCTTTGGGCGATGATTTTGGTTCGATTCTCTCGCCAGGCCCAGGCCATCGGGGCGACGTAGTAAACGACTGGTATGCCCAGGGCTTTGAGTCTCTTGGCCAGACGCAGATTGAAGTCAGGCACGTCGACGAGCAACGCGACCGCGGGTTTGCGGTGCTGTACGGCTTGCACCACGTCCTTCAAGACGCGCCAAATACGAGGAATTTGAGGGATGACTTCGACGATGCCCATCACTGAAATTTCATGAGCGCCGTGAATCAGTTCGACGCCTTGAGCCGCTAGCCGAGGGCCACCCATGCCGAAAAACCGCAGCTCGGGCCTCAGTTTTTTCAGGGCGGCTACGGCAGCGGCGGCGTGTTGATCTCCTGACGCTTCTCCGGCGACGACGAGAACATCCATACCGGGCCGAGTACCGGATGGAGGGAGACCGTGTAAAGAGCGAGTGGTGATGGGCTCGCCGCTGGTCAATGCAATGAAGCGATTGTTTCGCTTAGGGCGTGAGCACTGGCGACTGCTCCTCGCTGCCTTTGGCTGCATGGCTTTGGTGGGGTTGAGCACGGGCGCGTACGCCTTCTTGATGGGGCCGGGGCTCAAGTTTTTGCTCACCGGCGGCGACGAAGGGCTTTCGATGGTGTGGTCCATCTTCCCCTCGCTTCGAAATTTCGCCGGCGGAAATGCTTTGTATGTGCTGCCAATGGTGGTGCTCGTCGTCGGCGCCGTCAAAGGCATCGGCTACTTGGGCCAGTTTTATTTCGCGGGGCTTTTTGGGCAGCGGGTGGTGATTGCGTTGCGAAGGAAAATTTTCGAAAAGCTTCTCGCCCTTTCTCCGCATCAACGCAGTGAACAGCTCTCGGGTGACTTGCTGAGCCGTTTCACCAGTGACGTGGGTGCGGTCGAACAAGCGGCCACCTATACTGTGGCCAGTTGGCTTCGAGACACGATGCAGATTGTGATTCTGCTGGGCGTGGCAGTGGCCCTGTCGTGGAAGTTGGCGTTGCTGACGTTCGTGGTGGTCCCCGTCGCCATTTGGCCGGCATCACGACTGACTGCCGCGCTGATGCGGCGCAGTCGTGAGGGTCAGGCCGCTCTCGGTAAGATTGCCGCGCAAGTGCAAGAAGGTTTGGGTGCACTGCGCACCATTCAAGCTTTTAATGCTGAAGGCCCTGAGCTCGAGCGGTTTCGTCGCCGCACAGGGGCCGTTGAAACAGCATTGACCCGGGCTGCGTGGGCGCGGGCGGGAATACCTGGCCTGATGGAAATACTGGCGTCGTGTGCAATCGGTGGCTCGGTGGCGTGGGCGATGATGACTCGTGCGGTCGAACCTGAGGTGCTGGTGTCTTTCCTTGGGGCGCTGTTGTTGGTCTATCAACCGGCAAAAGATCTAGGTCGGGTCAGTCAGTTTGCCATTGGTGCTGCGGCGGCACTCGAGCGCATTGATGCCATTCTTGAACTCCCGGCACTTAAGCATGAGGGAAACGAAGTGTTGGCGCCGATGCGTCAAGGCATCACTTTGGAAAACGTGTCTTTCTCTTGGGGAGATCGAGTTGCGCTTGATGGGGTTTCGTTTTCAATTGCTCTCGGGCAAGTGACTGCGTTGGTCGGCCAAAGCGGGAGCGGTAAGAGCACCCTGGCTTCTTTGCTGCTTCATTTTGAGCTGCCAGACGGTGGCAGAATTCTGTTCGATGGCAAAGACGTGAGCAAAGCGAGTTTGGCTTCAATACGAGAGCAATTCGCACTGGTGACACAAGAGCCGCTGCTGTTTTCAGGCACCGTGAGAGACAATGTGCTCGTCGCTCGCCCAGAGGCCTCGCAGGCAGAAATCGAAGCCGCATGCCGAGTCGCCGCAGCTTGGGACTTTATCGCGCAACTGCCCAATGGGTTGGAAACGAAGCTGGGAGAACGGGGCGTCACGCTGTCAGGAGGTCAACGGCAGCGGTTGTGTCTCGCACGCGCTGTTTTGGCCAATGCCGCCGTGTTGATTCTCGATGAAGCGACTTCGAGTCTAGATCCCATCAGCGAGCGTGAAGTGCAAACGGCACTCGAAAGAGTGCTTCAGGGCCGAACCGCGCTCGTCATCGCTCACCGCCTCAGCAGTATTCAAGGCGCTGACCACATTGTGGTGCTCAAGAAGGGCAAAGTGGTTGAAGAGGGCACGCATCAGGCGTTGCTCGCTCAAGAAGGTGACTACGCTGCCCTCTGGCGGCAAGGCGCGTCATAGTTGCTCCCGTTTGACGCGAAGGTTGTAAGGTGTTTTTCGCTATGCGCCATTTCTTCGTGTGCACTTTGAGTTTGTGCCTTGCAGGTTGTTTCTTTCCAGCCGACCGCGGGAGAGTTGTCGAGAGTCGCCTCGATGCGCTCACCGCCGATAACCAGAAGCTCATGACCGAAGTCGCCGAGACTCGAGGGAAGCTCGAAGACGCCACCACGCAGCTGCAAACCGCTCTTGATCAACTCGATCGCGCCAGTCGCACTACCGGAGCCAACATCGGGGTGAAAGTCGATAGCGCGCTCCAAGATGTTGCGGTGCTGCGAGGGCAGGTCGAATCACAGCAGATGAAGATGCAAGAGTTCGAAGCGAAGTTAGGGCAGCCGGGAACGGCCGCTTCCGGGGAAGTCAAAAAAGACGAAGTGAAGCGCCCTGACGATCCCAAAGACTTCATCAAGCTGGCCGACGAAAAAGCAAAGGCTGGCGATCACGATCTCGCGCGCAGGTTGTATTCAGAATTCATGAAGAAATGGCCGCGCGACGAAGCCGTGGGCGAGGCACACTTTGCTTTAGGTGAACTTTTTTTAGGCGATCAAAAGTGCCGCGAAGCGCTCTACGAGTTTGGGAAAGTGATTCAAGATCACGCCAAAACAAAATCAGCGCCGCAAGCTTACTTGCGCAGCTCAGACTGTTTCAAACAGCTCAAGATGAATGACGAGGCCCGGCTAGCGCTGGAAGAGCTGATGAAGAGTCACCCCAGAAGCGATGCTGCCAAAACCGCGAAGGTCAAACTCACTGAATTGAAACGCGGCTCAAAGAAGTGAAGCGCTTTGAAAAGTGACGATGGCTTTTGACATGGCGAATTCTACAGCCATGAGGTGCCAGCCCATTTCGACGATTTGTTTCGTTGATTCTGTCGATTCGCGCAAACCCTGAGCGACTTCGGCTGCACTGAGCCCCAACTGGGCGACGTTTTTCACCACGAGTGACTCGAGCTTCTCAGGCGACAGAGTGAGTTTTTCAGCCTCAACCATCGCCTTGAGCGTCACACTGACTCGGAGCCGGCGCTCACAATCTGCCCGAACCGCCTCATCACGAAGCCAGGTCTGTACGGCTTCTTCTTGCTCCGCGACGTCGTAGTCGCGAGCCACCATGGCATTGCCTTCTGTGGCGACCCAACGGCGTCGAATTTCTTCATCGACAAGCGGGCGAGAAATAACGGGGTTGGAACGGCGAGCCAACTCGTCGAGCACCATATTGGTGGCCTGAAGCGAGAGGGTTGCCTGCTGCTCTGCTTCCAACTCGTCTCGAACTAAGTTCATGGCGGCATCGAGATTCGCGACCTTCAATTGTGCAAGGAACGCCGGCGAATCAAGAGAGACGGGGGTGACTTCGCGCGCCCCTCGAATGTCGACGATGAAGCGAGCAGGCAAATTTCGAAAGGCAGCAACGGGAAAATCAGACGGAAAGTTGAGGTTGATCTGCAGACTGCGCGCGACTGCACCCTGCGCAACCGCTTCGCTGAAACCAGGGAGCGAATCGAGGGGCTCGAGATCCAGCCAAAACCCAAAGCGGGCTGAGAAGGGTACCAACTTGCCGTTGCAATAACCGACGGTATCAACCAAGACTTCGTCGCCCATCGCGAGGTTTTCACCTGCGATTCTGTCTCTTCGAAAAGCGAGCGACCGCGCTTTATTGACGAGTCGGGCCGTCAAGTCATGAGGTGTGAGCGGAACGCACGGCGGCACTGACACAACCAGATTTTCAAGAGAGGGTGGTGCACAAGAGGGTAGGAGCAGTGCACTCTGTACGGGCTCCTTGACCATCGGGTTCATTTTCAGCACGTCCACTGGTTTCCTATTTATCTCTTGAATTAACTGTAGGTGACACTTGGTACAACTAGAGGAACGATCCCACGATGTATGAAGCTGTAGAAACGGCTGCTGCTGCACTACTTACAATCGGGTAGTTCGTGGCCGCGACCACAGAGCCTATTGCGGTGATGTAAGCGGCCAATTTTTTTCCAAGTGATGCTTTGGGATCAGTGTGTATGGCCGCTGCAGCGGCCACGTCACTGGTGGCCATGGCGTAGTTCAGGTAGGGCACAAATCGACTGATCCACTTGCCACCGCCGGTTGCCAGCGCACCTGTTTTCAGTAAGGAAGAAGAGGCAGCATTCGGCACGAACCTGCTCCCTCGCGTCGCCAGGGCTTTGGCACTTTTTGCAATCAAACCCGTCGTATCAATGACCGCATCGACTGCTCTCTGCACGGCCACCATGCTGCCTTCCACACTGACGAGCGCTTTTTGAACCTCTTCTCGGCTGCCTGAACGCAATGCCGCGCGAACCTCTCGTATTGAGCCATTGATTTGTGAAGGGAGGCTGATGATGTTGGCTACGACACCTATCGTTTTGCTCACGGTCAGTGCGTGACTGCCGACGGTCATTTTGCTAACTATTTTGTCGACCTTGCCGAATTTTGCTTTTGCCGCCTCAAACGCATCTTGCGTGTGACGTACGGTCTCAGAAATATCAGGCACCAAGTCTTCCAATTGCTCCACGGTCTCCTTGTGGGCCTCATAGCGCTCGATGATGGGGGCAGTGACTTTCGAGACACTGTCTTTGATACTCATAGGTTAAGGGTTATCGAGAAGTGAGAGCGAGATGTTGCTCTCTTAAAAACAACCCTTGTATCAAACGGTTAACTCTATTCGCGGAGGAAGTGGCAGGTGTACCCGTCGGGGTGTTTTTGCAAATAGTCCTGGTGATAGTCCTCAGCGGGGTACCACGTCGAGGCCGCTGCAATTTCCGTCACCACGGGGCTCTTCCACTTGCCTGAAGCGTTGATGCGCTCTTTGACCCGCTGTGCGGCTTTTTGCTGCGCCTCAGAAGTGAAGAAGATGGCCGAGCGATACTGCGAGCCCACGTCGTTTCCTTGGCGGTTGGCGGTCGTGGGGTCATGCATTCGAAAGAACCATTTTTCCAGCAGCTCTTCGAAGTTGAGTTTGGTGGGGTCGAACACCACTTTCACCGATTCGGCGTGCCCTGACTTGCTGTCATGGGTGTCATCGTACTTGGGGTTTTTGAGCCAGCCTCCGGTGTAGCCAGACTCGGTTTCGATGACTCCTGGAATTTTGCGGAGCAGATCTTCCATGCCCCAAAAGCAGCCGCCTGCCAGGTACACTTCTTCTCGCGTTTTGGTTTCTTGCTTCACGGGGGAAAAGAGCGAAGCGTATTGCCCATACCCTTCAGCTTCGAGGCGATCAGCCGGAACGAAGCGCAAGGAAGCTGAATTGATGCAGTAGCGCAGCCCGCCTTTGTCGCTGGGGCCGTCGTCGAAGACATGACCCAAATGCGAATCGGCATTCTTTGAGCGCACTTCGATGCGCGCCATCCCCAACGTGACGTCTTTTTTCTCGGTGACGTTGGTCTCAAGGGGCTTGGTAAAACTGGGCCAGCCGCTGCCAGAATCGAACTTGTCTTTTGAAGAGAACAACGGCTCGCCAGAAATCACATCGACATAAATGCCGTCTTTGTGGTTGTTCCAATAGGCATTCTGGAAAGGGGGCTCGGTGCCGCATTCTTGAGTGACGTGAAATTGCTCAGAAGACAGTTTTTTCTTCAGTTCATCTGCAGGGGGCTTTGCAAAAGATTTCACAGGGAGATTCTCCTTAGATTTTGACGCCTTGGAGGGCATTTGCGCCCACGCAGTCAAGGCGAAGGCGACCAAAGCAGCAACAATTGAGAGCGGGGCGAAGAAACGGGGCATGTCGGCCTTTCAGATCGCTCTACGAATGGCGTCGCCGAAACGATTTCGCAATCATACTTTTTTTCAAGAATTCTAAAACGGGTAGGGGTCAAGAGCTTCAGCTAAGAGTGCGGGGGCGATATGGCAACCCTCGAAACGCAGTTGAATGTCCGCAGCGCGGAATTTCAGGCCAATTCGACAGCGATGCAGGCCATCGTCGACGATTTAAGAGCCAAGGTGCAGAAACTCGCCGAAGGAGGCGGTGAAGAATCGCGTAAACGCCACACTTCTCGAGGGAAATTGTTGCCTCGAGAGCGGGTGAATCAGCTCCTTGACCCCGGCACGCCCTTTCTCGAGCTCAGTCAGATGGCGGCTTTCGGCATGTACAATGACGATGCTCCAGGAGCAGGTCTCATCACTGGCATTGGCCGAGTCGCCGGGAGGGAATGCGTCATCGTTTGTAATGATGCCACCGTTAAAGGAGGCACGTACTACCCAGTGACGGTCAAGAAACACCTGCGCGCCCAAGAAATCGCGAAAGAAAATCGGCTGCCTTGTATCTATTTGGTCGATTCGGGCGGGGCGAATTTGCCCAATCAAGATGAAGTGTTTCCCGACAAAGAGCACTTCGGGCGAATCTTTTTCAACCAAGCCCATCTTTCGGCCCAAGGTATTTCGCAGATTGCCGTGGTGATGGGGAGCTGCACTGCCGGCGGCGCCTATGTTCCGGCGATGAGCGATGAAAGCATCATCGTGAAAAATCAGGGCACCATCTTCTTAGGTGGCCCTCCATTGGTGAAGGCGGCCACTGGTGAAGTGGTGACCGCCGAAGACTTAGGCGGTGGCGATGTTCATACTCGCCTCTCAGGCGTGGTGGACCATCTGGCGCAAGATGATGTTCACGCCCTGGCCATTGCTCGCCGCGCTGTGGGTGCACTCAATGGGGTGAAACGTCAAGATATGGCGCTTCGCGAGCCTCGAGGACCACTTCACGATGCGCGCGAGTTGTACGGCGTCATTCCGACAGACTCGAAGAAGCCTTTCGACGTGCGCGAAATCATCGCCCGCATTGTTGATGGCTCTGAGTTTGATGAATTTAAGGCGCGCTATGGCAGCACTTTAGTCAC
>JAYUVR010000068.1:0-18094 GCA_043753955.1 Archangium sp.
GAGAAGGGCGACGGCACCGGTGCCGCTGCGGCGGCTCTCACTCCCAAGCCGACCAATTTCGGTGAGCCCGCCAATGCAGACCGCCTCACCGACGAGTGGATTTATAAGATGGTGAAAAACGGCGGGGCCGCCAACGGCAAGTCACCCATGATGATCGCTTGGGCGGGCACACTCAACGAGCAACAAATTCGTGATGTCTCCGCCTACGTCGCGAAGTTCAGGGCCGCAAAAGTCGCCCCCGCCGCTGACACCAAAAAAGACGCGAAGAAGCCGGCTCCGGCTCCCAAAAAGTAAACTGTGTTGTTAGAGCTTCCCCTCGAGCGACATTTGTTCCAGCTGCTCTTCGGTGGGGAAGCTCATGACACGCCAGCGCTCGGGGATGTCGCCGATAGGTTCCATCAATGAGCCCACGGTCTTCCGCGCCACTTCGAAGGTCGTACTCCAAACCTTGGCTGAAGACGCCACTCCGGTTTCATCTGTTCTGACAAAATCAATTCGGTCTGTTTGGGGCAGTAACGCTTCAATGCCTTCTTGCCAGACGCACGCCGTAAAAATGTCCCCCGCTGCAACACGAAAAGCACGCAAGGTCGCGACGATGAGCTGATGGCCGTTTGATTCCATCAGCGCGTCGAGCACATCTTTTTGCCGCGAGTACGCCGCAGCCAGTGTCTGCAATTCGAGCAGCTTCAGCTTCACGTAAGCCGGGTGCTCTTTCGCAGGCAGCCACGACTTCCATTGCCCTTCGTCGTTGAGACGAAATGCAATGGCGCAATGCAATCTCGGTTCGACCAACGCTTCTTCGCTCCAGATGCTGACCTGCTTCAAACCTTCAATGTCGTCTTCACCCGTTACGAAAGCGATGCCTTGCGTCGGGGCGATGAAGATAGGTTTGCCCTTGAGTGGCAACGAAGAAAAGAGCTCAGACAATACCATGCGCGTCGCATCGAACATGTCGTGATGCGGTGAAATAAAGACGCCAGGTATCGCCTCTTTCCATGGAGCTTGAGACACGGCTCGCAGATTGGCTGTGGCACGCTCAAACAGTTCTGAAAAACTCAGTCCCCACGCGGTGAGCCGCTCATGCCCAACCTCCGTCAACGATGAGGGGAGATCGACCACCAGATGCGCACTCAACTCGTCGTTGATGACTGCATGTGGAAAAGTCACTTGATCAATTGCCTTCTCGTCGGGCCCCAACTCGAGTTCGGCTTGCCGTCGAAGCGCAGAGAACCAAGCTCGGTCTCGAATCTGCGGGTAGAGCCCTTTGAGCAATTGTTCTCGAGTGGCGGTTTCTCGATGGGTCACTGAAGACCAAAACCTTCGATGCAACACCCGCAATTTTGACCCGGGCGAGGCCGCATTCCATTCTGTGCGGGCGTGACCTAAATGTATGAAAGACACCAGCCCTGTAGGTTCACCTACCACCAATCGATTCCGCGCCTCATCGAAGGCGATCGCCCTTGCTTCCCCTCGGTCTTGAAGAACGTCGGCGCAAATACGAGCGAAGTCGTTCCAGGAAGTGGTCGTCACGCAAAAGCATGATGGCAGATCATGATGGAGGTCTCATTTGAATTCCCCGCCGAAGCGAAATGTCACACCAGAGCACGATGCAGTCTCATAGAGTGCACCCGCCCATCTTCCTGGAGGTTTGAATGTCGACGATTTCTCGTTCGCTGCTGTTTGGCTCTGTATTGATGTCCTCTCTTGCTTTTGCGGGGTGGACCCAAGATGGAGAAGCCACTGCAACCTTTGATGCGAAGGGCCCTGCGGGCTTCAAGATTCACGGAGTGGCTGAAGGCAAAAATGCCAAAGGTGAGCCCAAAGTATCGGTCACCGACGACGGCAAAAATCTCAAGATTTCGCTGAAAATCGAAGACATCGATACAGACAATGGGCTGCGAAATAAACACATGGCTGAAGACACCCAGGCCAAAGATTTCCCCAAGGTGACACTCAGTGTTCCACTCGCTTCGCTCAAAGAGACAGGCCAATCAAACGAGGCGACGGGAACTTTTGAAATGCATGGTCAAAGTAAAGAGACCAAGTTCACTTACACCCCGAAATGCGCTGGAGGACGATGTGAAATTGACGGCAGCGCCAACCTGAATTTGAACGACTTCGGTATCAAAGTTCGTTCGTACCTCGGTGTGACGGTGAAACCTGAGATCACCGTGGGCGCCAAATTCGCCGTCAAGAAGTAGGTTTATTTCTATTCATCGCAGCGACACGAACGTCTACTGTCGCCTTTTTTTGTAAGAGTCGGAGGCCTCGTGCAGGCGATGGTGCGTTGGATTTTCTTGGCATCGCTGTTTTCAGCGTCTGCTTGGGCCTACCCGTGGATGGTGAAACACAACTACGGGAGTTGCGCGTCTTGTCACGTCGACCCTTCTGGTTCAGGTCAACTGACCCAGTATGGTCGAGCCCAAGCTGATGTCCTGGTGAGGTGGCACCTTGAGGCCAGAAAAGATGACGAAGAAGTGCCGAAGTCGGCGCACTTTCTGTGGTTCCTTGAGCTTCCAGAATTCTTGAACCTCTCGGGCAATTTCCGCGGTGGGGCCCTGATACGGCCGGGAGCCGCTACTCCAGTGATTCCGCTCATCATGGCGACGGACCTCTACGCCACGGTGAACGTTGGGCCCATCGTCGGCCATGTCACCACTGGTGTCGGCATCAAGAATACGGGGGCGGCAGCCATCGCCCCCATTTGCGATACCAGCAAAGGCGCTTGTGGAGTGCAGTGGATCGCGCGCGAATTTTGGGCGGGTGCGAAATTCGCTGATGAAGCAGTGATGGTCCGCGTTGGGCGAATGAACATGCCTTTCGGACTCCGCAACAACGAGCACACCAGCTTCGTACGACAGGTGACGAAGACAGACGTGAATATGGGCCAACAGGTGGGTGCTAGCGCTTCATACAATTCTGAATCACTGCGCGGCGAGCTCATGGCCATCGTCGGCAATTTTCAGGTAGGGCCAGATATCTATCGCGAGCGAGGCTATTCGGCGTTTGCTGAATACGCTCTTAATCACAATGCTTATGTGGGAATTTCGAGCCTGGTTGCCGGTGCAAATGCTGACCCTCTCTCAGGTTTGCCAACCAGTCGCCATGCACATGGTTTGTTTGCGCGAGTCGCACCTTCAGAAAAACTCGCGTTGCTCGCTGAAACCGATTTTCTAGCGTGGCAATCACCCCAAAGGCTTGATCGCCTCGGTTTCGCCGCGCTCTTGCAAGGTGATTACGACTTATTTCAAGGCCTTCATCTGATGGGCACTGTGGAAGGCATGCACACCGGCTCAGGGGAAGGTGGGCCCTCATTGGGCGGTTGGCTGTCAGCCGCTTGGTATTTTTTGCCCCACGCAGAATTGCGGCTCGACAATATTTTTCGCCGCCGCTCAAGCCCAGGTGTACCCAGCATCTTTGAGTACGCATTGCTGGTACAATTACACCTCTTCTTGTGAGGCGATGATGACTGTTCACCGAGCGTTTTTCATTCTCGTGCTTCTCGCTTCTCAAGCCAGTTGGGCGACGGACCAGTACCCTGGCCTCATCGAAGCCAAATACGGTTTAGCCGGGCCTCCCCCACAATCATGTTCGTTGTGCCATACCAATGGCATCACCGCCGTGGGTACGGTGAATACGTTGTTTGGCAAAGCCATGCGTCAGCGAGGCCTTTTGCTCGACAGCCCAGCGACGCTTGATTCGGCTCTGAACAAACTCGAAAGCGATCAAGTTGACAGCGACAAAGACGGCACGACCGACGTCGACGAATTAAAAGCAGCTCGAAACCCGAACGTCGCTGATGCTCCAACCGACGGTGGCGTCACCCCTGGTCCCGATGAACCTTTTGTTTTGCCGCCGGTCAAATACGGGTGTGGGTCTACGGTAGTGCCAGGGTTTGTGTTCATCGCCGCAGCCTTGTTACCGCTGGCGCGGAAACGAAAGCAGTGCTGACAGAAGAGAGCAAGTGAACGCACCGCTTTTTCTTCTCTTTGGCAATTCTGGAACAGGAAAATCGACGCTCGCTAAACAACTGGTCAGCGAGCGAGGGCTGTCTCATCTCGATCTCGACACCATCGCTTGGGCGCCCGAGGTTCCTCCGGTTCGACGCGCGCTTCAGGAAAGCGCCGTTGCCATCGAGAATTTTTTGGTTCCTCTCCGACCTGCTGTCGTCGAGGGTTGCTACGCAGATTTGCTCAGCCTGGTGCTGCCTCGATGCACACAGATGATATTTCTGAACCCCGGCCTTGAAAGATGTATCGCCAACACCAAAAGCAGGCCGTGGGAACCGCATAAATACGCATCTGTTGAGGCACAAAACGCCAATCTGCCGATGCTGCTCCAATGGGTTTCTGACTACGCAACACGCACAGACACCTTCTCACTCGCGGCGCATCGAGCCCTTTTCGATGCTTTTAACGGCCAGAAAATCGAGCTCACCGACTTCGAGATGATTCGTCAGGCCTTGAAATACGTATAGCCATTCAAAGAGATTTTCACTTTGCAGGGCACAAAATAGCTGCCCCGCTCTAAAAGTCATCTCTATGAATGTGGACGACCTCAAACAGCGCGTCACTGCAGCCTTTGCCGATCGAGAAAAAGCGAAAGAGCCCTTTTATGCGATGGCGATTCGCGAAACCCTCAACTTGGTCGACCGTGGCGTCTTGCGCGTCGCACAAAAAGGCGAGAGTGGTTGGGAAGTAAACAGCTGGGTAAAAGAAGCCATTGTTCTTTATTTCGTCATTTCTGAAATGAAGACATTGGAATGTCCTCCTTTTGAATTTCACGACAAAATTCCGCTGAAGAAAGGGTTGGCTGAAGCCGGTGTGCGCGTGGTTCCCCCAGGGGTCGTTCGCTTTGGAGCCTTCTGCGAACGGGGCACAATAGTGATGCCCGGCTACGTCAATATCGGAGCCTGGGTCGGCGCCGGCACCATGGTCGACACCTGGGCCACCGTCGGGAGCTGTGCCCAAGTGGGTCGCAACGTTCACCTCTCAGGCGGCGTCGGCTTAGGCGGAGTACTCGAGCCCTCGTCTGCTCGACCTGTCATCATCGAAGATGGCGCGTTCATCGGCAGCCGCAGCGTCATCGTCGAGGGCGTTCTCGTGGAAGAGGAAGCCGTCATTGGAGCGAATACCGTCTTGACGGCTTCCACCCCCATCATTGACGTCACTGGCGAGCAAGAGGTGGTGCTCAAAGGGCGCGTTCCCGCAAGAAGCGTGGTGGTTCCGGGAACCCGTATCAAGAAATTCCCTGCAGGCGAGTACCATCTGCCGTGCGCGCTCATCATCGGTAAGCGCAGTGCATCGACGGATCAAAAAACATCACTCAACGCCGTACTCCGCGATTTCGCGGTGCCGGTGTGAAGACAGCGGCGTTGGGTCAACGTGCGCTTGAACTGGTCAAAATACCCTCGGTCATTGGGGATGAAACGGCATTGGCCAACCATGTCGAAGCGTGGGCTCGCACTCACTTTGCCGCAGACGAGATTGTGCGAGTTTCACATTCATTGGTGGTTGGCAAACGCGGTGACCCCAGGCCCAGCATTGCACTGGTGGGGCATCTCGACACGGTACCGGCACCCAAGCAGCCCAACCCACCACGCATCGAAGGAGATCGCCTTTACGGGCTCGGCAGCTCAGACATGAAGGGGGCCTTGGCCGTGATGATGGCGTTGAGCGAATCGCTCAACCGCGACGCCTTGCCCGTGAATGTGATGTTGGTTTTCTATGAACGCGAAGAGGGCCCTTTTCAGCAGTCGGGGCTCGGGCCGTTGTTCGAGCAGGTGCCAGAATTGAAACACCTTCGCTTCGCCATCGCCATGGAACCGACCGACGGAGCGGTGCAAGTCGGCTGCGTCGGTTCGCTTCACGCCAGCTTACGTTTCGAAGGCCAAGCGGCGCACTCAGCTCGGCCCTGGCAGGGGAAAAATGCCATTCATGCAGCAGGGCCGTTGCTCGCACAATTGGCAGAGAAAACCCGCGTGCCCGTGTTGGTTGAAGGGCACACTTTTTTTGAAGTGATGTCAGCCACGCTGGCGAAAGGAGGGAGCGCGCGGAACGTGGTGCCCGATGGATTTGAACTCAACCTCAACTACCGTTTTGCTCCCGGAAAATCGCTCGAACGCGCCCAAAGCGATGTCATCGACTTCGTCGCCAATCGCGCTCATGTCTCTTTCAACGACCTCGCCCCCAGTGGCCGGGTGTGTGGCGAGAACCCTTACTTTCAGTCGTTGGTGAGATGCACAGCACGTTCTCCTGAAGCCAAACAAGCGTGGACCGACGTGGCTCGGTTTTCAGAACTGGGAATCGACGCAGTCAATTTTGGCCCCGGTGAAACCGCGCAAGCACATCAGCAAAATGAAAGCGCAAGCGTCATGGCGCTGGAGCACGCGTACGACGTGCTTCACCACTTTTTCATGTCTCAAGCAGCTTAAAACCGCCGTTCATCACCGCCAACGACCGCCCTACTCGTTTAACTTTGGGCTCGAGGCCTCCCTCACGGCAGAGGGCTCTTGCGAGACTGCCGAGCCATGAGCGCCAGAAAGACTGGGCCGCCAAGCAACGCCGTAATCACTCCCACTGGCGGCTCGGTTGCAAACACACGGAAAAGAAGTCGTGCACATAAATCAGCCAGCATCAAAAATGCGGCTCCCAGCAAAGCGCTGGCGGGTACTGCAATGCGTTGATCCGGCCCAAAGAGAAGTCGCGCCAGTTGAGGCGTCAGCAACCCCACAAAGCCAACCAAGCCAGAGAGCGACACCACCGCGGCCACGGCCGTTGAAGCGAGCAACAGCAGCACTCTCCTCGTCCACTTCACGTCGACGCCCAAGCTCTGGGCATCTTCTTCACCTAAAGAAAGTAAGTTAAGGCGCGGCGAAAGCAGCATCAACGCAGCCACACAGCCCAACACGACACCTGCAGTCGAAATCAAGGTGGGCCACGACTCGTGGCCCAAACTCCCCGCCAACCAGAAGAGAATTTCGCCCAGTTTGTCAGGAGCGACCAACGCTTTAATGAACGTGATGGCGGCGAGTGCAAAGGCATTAAAAATAACGCCAGCCAGAAGAGTGGTGCTGGGTGAAGTGCCTCCCGCAAGTCTTCCCACAATCAGCACCAGCATGGTTGCACCCAACGCCCCTGCCAATGCCGCTGCGGAAATGGGTGAAAGCGCAGGAGCCCACAGCGGAGACGACAGACCAAATGCAAGCGCCACCGTGGCGCCCAGTGCAGCCCCTCCAGAGACGCCAAGTACGAACGGGTCAGCCAAGGGGTTGCGCAAGAGCGACTGCAACATCGCTCCGGAAGCACCCAATGCGCAGCCGACCAAGCCCGCCAGCACCACCCGAGGGAGTCGCAGTGAATAGAAAATGAGTTCGGCCGAACTTCCCGCCACCTGCACTTCAGACAGATTGAGTGATTGCTCGCCATAGAGCGCTGCCAGGATAAATGCGACCGCGGCGACTGTTCCGCAGACGAGCAGCGCGGTTGTCATACCGCGTGGGTTGAACAGCAGCAGCTTCATGCGCGCTCAACCCGTAACATGCTTTTTGAAGGGCTGCTTCAACGCGAAATACATTCGCATTACCACTCGGTTTTAGTGACGACTGGAAGTTGCAAGGCGCGTTCGCGATCGAGATCTAAATTGCCGACGTGCAATGAGACCGGCGACTGCACCCACTTGTAGATACTTTGCGTGAAGAGTCGAACAAACTTTCGCACGTGCACTTCAGCAGCCTCACCTGGGAGCTCAGGGAAGATGGCCTTCACCGCAGTCACCACGTCGGTTGGGCTCATCTTTTCGCCGGCAAAAAGGTGAAAGCAGGCATCGAGAATGGGGAAAGGCATCAATTCATCTTCTCCGACTTGATTGGGCGCCAATTCAGGCCCCGCCGGGCGAGAAATGACCGCTTTGATGCCTTCGTAACCATGCTTCTCAAAAAGGTAGTCGAGCAAATACATCACCACTGTTTTGGGCAAATTCGAAATCACGGCCAAGGCACCCATTAGGTCGCCGCCGACAGTGGTGTACCCCACGGCTTTTTCCGACATGTTCCCTGTCTGCAGAAACAACCCCCCCGAAGAATTGGCCCAGTTCCACATTCGCAAAGCGCGCAGCCGAGCCTGTACATTCTGCATGGTGATGGGCGTCAGCGGCCTCGTTTCGCCCAACATTTCTTGAGCCGATGCCATCTCGCGTTCAAAAGCCTCGTCAATAGAGACAATTGAAAATGCAGCCCCTAGTTCCTTGGCGATTAACGCAGCGGCATCACGAGTGCCTTCCGACGAATATCGGGTAGACATGTAAAACGTCTCGAGTGGAACCTGCGCTCGCGATGCGTAGCGATGGGCGATGAGCAACGTCAACAGCGAGTCTCGACCACCCGACAAGGCAATGCCAATGCATTTGAAGCTGCCTGTCTTCTCGAAATAGTCACCAATGCCCATCGCCAGGGCGTCGAGAATTTCCTCACAATATCGTGTGCGCGCTGGGGTTTCTGTCTGCGCTGCCGGCAGAAAAAAACTTCGATTGGCGGGTGTGGGAAAAGACAACGAGGCCCGGTCGGTCTTAAAGCCAATCTCGAGAATGGGCACCGGCGACTCACGGGCAGCCCATTGGCTTTGATCTTCTCGCCAGGTGGTATTTTCAGTGCGCAGCCGAAGTGTGCGTTCGAGATCCACCACGCCTGCCGCCCACGTCTGGCGAAAACGCGGCATCACCAGACTCATACGACCATTCTGATTGAGAAAACCGCCCCCATCGAAAAGTAACCCGTCTTGGGCGCCGACTTGGTTCGCGTAGGCCAACGTGACTTGATGGTCTCCCGCTCGCGTCGACACCAGCTCGCGTCTCGTCCCTTCCACTCCAATGCGAAAGGGCGATGCTGAGAGGTTGCAGACCAATTCTGCTCCCGAATACGCACGACGTCGCATCGGCCCTTCGGAACTCCACACATCTTCACAGACTTCGACTCCCAAGATTCCAAAGTCGAACTGAAACAAAAAATCACCCAGGGGCACGCCCCGATGCAACTCGCGCATGCCCGCTGAGCCGCGCGCAAAGGTCCGGCCCTCGTAAAAAATATTGTATGTGGGCAGCTTTTCTTTAGGCACCAACCCGCGCACTTGGCCTCCAGCGACCACCGCGGCACAGTTGTAACGCAGCCCCTGGTGAGCCACGGTGACGCCCAACGTCGAGACCAATGGGAGCTCGGCCGTCAACGCCGCAAAGCGTTCCAATTCCACCCATTGTCGATCGACAAAACCCTGCCATTGAACCAAGTCTTCTTGTGGGTACCCGCCCACCAACTGCTCAGGAAATACCGCTACCGTCACCTTCTCGGCCGCCATTTCGGCTGCCATGGCGACCGCGGTATCGACATTTTTCCCGAAAGCACCCACCGTCGTGTTGACAGCAGCCAGTCCCACCTTCACCAGTCGCATAGAATTTGAAGCTTACTCCCCCAGCGCGAAAGCGCTCGAGACAGGGCAATGCCTTTTCAATTCATCATTCCTTCAGGCTTGCGCGCCTTGAGGTGACCCACCAGCGACAACAATTCTTCAGTCACCAGGGCCATGCGCACGTGCACGTCAGTTTCATTGAGAATTTCAAAGCGCCGAGCGGGTTCAGTCATAAAGGTGCTGGCCACCACATCGGCCAAGGCACCCCCAGACACTCGGACAGCAATTTGAACAAATCGCTGCCCGACCTGCGTCGGCACTCGAGCGATCAACTCAACCACCGCCCGACGCAACGACACGTCAGCTCCAGCGTCTAAAACTTCATCTTCGAGGAACTCAGCCTCAACCTCGCGGTACAAGTGCTTTTGGGGGTGCTCATGGCGCAATCGAGCACGCGCTAACCCCACCAAGAGCAGGTTGTAACGCCCGTCTTCCGACTGCTCACAAGGTCCGATGCTGCCAATGCACAGCATCTCTTCAAGCTGAGGCTTGCCGGACAAAAGCGTCTCTTGACCGGGCATCACTTGCGCCATCGCCACAATACCGTCGGTAGCGATCGCGTCTTTCACCATTTCGAGGTAGCGCGGCTCAAAGATGTGAAGCGGCGCCGCAGAGCCGGGCAGCAACACTACCGAAGGCAGCGGAAACACCTTGAGCCGCTTCGCCGCAAGCCTGGCCTTTTCAAAAGCTTCTGTCATGCGCCCGGAGGAAGCACAGGGCTTTCACTTCGAGCCGAATTTCTCGCCCGCAACCAAGCAATCAAACCTGGCAGCACCGAGAGAACCACTATTCCAATCACAATCAATTCAATGCGCTTCTTTACAAATTCAAATTGTCCCAAGAAATAACCAGCCACCGTCATGGACGAGACCCACAATGCGCCTCCCACCACGTTGAACGAAGCGAATCGTCGGTACGGCATCTTGGCAATACCCGCCACAACCGGCACAAACGTGCGAACGATTGGCATGAAGCGCGCGAGAATAATCGCTTGCCCGCCATGCTTTTCATAGAAGTCGTGCGCAGCCTTCATGTGCTGGGGCTTAAACAGCTTTGAATCGGCCTTATTGAAGAGAGCCGGACCCATTTTCGAGCCCAAAAAGTAACTGGTAGCGTCACCGATGACGGCCGCCGGTATCAGCAAAAGATGCAACCACAACAAGCTCAAATCACCCCTGCCCGCGTACAGACCGGCGACAAAAAGAAGTGAGTCGCCCGGGAGAAAGAAAATCATCGCCCCCGTTTCAGCAAAGATGATGGCCGTCATCCCCGGGTAGCCAAACAAGCGAACGAGGTAGTCAGGGTCGAGGAACTCTTTAATCTTATGAAAAGTATCCATAGGTACACCGCTGCCGTAGCCCGTTGAGCGACAGAAAAAAAGCCCCGGGAATCTTTTCCCGAGGCTTTGAATCGATTCGAACTCTTTTTGAAGCTCAGCGCATCGCAGTTTCGGGCTTCTTGTCTGCACCTGCCGACATGGTGGCAAACGAGATGTTCCCGTACCCTGCAGAAGCGCAGCTAAACATCACCTTTTTGATGATGCGAAATTGCACCTGCTTGTCTGCCTGAATGTTCACTTCGCCTTTAAAGGCGCCTGAATCACCCGCTTGATTGTGCAAATCTTCATACTGCTTTTTCATTTCGCGCAGCTTCTCTTCGAGCGCTGGAATGTTGAGGTAGTCTTCTCGCGCCAAATCTTCGACCCGCCCGATGACTGCTCCCGAGACAATCACTTCTTGTTGGCTCACCTGAACCACCGGCGCCAACGTCAATTCATCGGTATGCGCTGCCTCTGGAAGCTGAATGTCTTTTGACATCGACATCAGTTCACCGCTGGCAGAAAAATTAGCGATGAGGAACAAAACCAAAATTACAAACATGTCGACCAAAGGCGTCACATTGAGGTCGGAAAAAACCGACTTCTTGCCATGGAGGCCATGCCCAAACACCTTCGAGTGCTGCAGCCGTTTTCCGTACCGTTTACCTGGAGCGACGATGGCCATGACGTAAGTCCCTTTTAAGTGGCCGAGGCCGGAGAAACGGAAACAGAGGGGAACAACGGGTTCGTTCCATCTTGAACCACGCTGTCAATGAGCCGCACCAAATCTTCGTACTTCACCGCATCTTCGGTCGAGAGCGTGATGGCCGATTGATCAGGTTGTTGGGCCTTCAACTCTTTGAGTTTGCCCATCAACTTGTCGATGTCGATGCGACCTTTGTCATCACGGGTAATGGGCAGCGGGTCGAGTTGAGAACCACCGACGGTGAGTTTGAGATCCTTCTCGGTGATGAGAAGGGTGATGGGCTGTAATTGAGTAGGCGGCGGCTCCTGCTCTGAAGTGCTCTGCCCAGACTGCGAAACTTGAAGACGCCCAAGCTGTGTCCACACGGCGGTCATGATCAAAAAGACGATCGTCACTGCCATGAGGTCGATAAACGGAACCAGATTGATGGTGGTGTCGAGGGGCTTTTTGCCGCCCTTCCCACCACCGCCCATATCCATACCACCAGCCATGCAACCTCCCTTAAAGAGACCTCAGTACTTCAGGTGCGCTTGAACAAGACAGCCACTCGGTGCCGCTGGTTTCAAAAACAGCCTCACCGAATGGCAAATCGCAAAGAAGCTTTAGTCTTCCGCAGAAGCCGGAACACTCATGTTCTTAAACTTGTCACGATTCTGAACGATCAAGTTCAACACCGAGACCGACGACTCATTGATGTCGTTGATCAATGACTGCGTACGGCCATTCAACACAGAGAACGCAATCAAGAGGGGAATAGATGCAATCAACCCGAATTGAGTGCAATTCATCGCCTCACCGATTGAACCGGCGAGAATGGTGGCGCGATCAGCAGGGGACGCATGAGCCACTGCTTTGAAAGAGCCAATGAGACCGTGCACCGTGCCGAACAGCCCAATCAACATTGCTGCGTTGCCCAACATCGCCAGATAGCCCGTGCGCGCTTCAAGTTTTGGCGTTTCTCGCAACGAGGCTTCGTCGAGGGCTGCCTGAACCTCTTCTTGGCCCTTAGGTACATTCATCAGACCCGACTTCACTACATTGGTCAGCGGTGTAGGCTTTTGTCCTGCTACGTAGTTAATCGCCTTGTCCAAATCGCCCGCATAAATGTGCTTTTTGAGGCCTCGAATAAAACCGTCTTTGTTGATGGAAGCGGTCGCGAACAACACGATCAACCTTTCCACTGTGATGGCTAAACCGACAACAAAGACAAGGGCGATGGGATACATCGGCCAACTGCCTTCGTTCCACGACTCAGCGATGCCCCCGAAAAAGCTCTGATCACCTTCACCTGCGGCCTGTTGGGCCAAAATGCTCAGCTGTCCAAGCGTCATTGTAGTTTTGCCTCCCGAAGAACTCGCTAGATCTTCCGGATCAAGGGGACCCGGAAAAGCGCTTGAAGCTTAGGCCCCGCCTAAAAGACGTGTCAAGACAACCGACAGTGCGAATCGCAAAGTCGGCACTGTCTTGCCTCAAGGCTGCTTCAACATGGGAAGTCGAATCTTAAATTGACTACCTCGCCCGACCTCGCTCTGCACCGAAATCGACCCGCCGTGGCTCTCGATGATGCCTTGAACGATTGACAAACCCAAACCAGTACCCTTGCCATCGGGCTTAGTGGTGAAAAACGGGTCGAAAATGCGGGTGAGCGTTTCTTCCGTCATGCCTGAGCCGGTGTCCGATACTGCTGCCAACGCCGAATCGGCTTCTGCGGTGGTTGAGACGGTCACCGTGCCGCCTGCGGGCGTCGCGTAGCAAGCGTTGCTGATCAAATTGACGAACACTTGAACCAAGTTTTGTCGCACTGCAAAGAATGGAGGCACAGGCGTCAACTTTCGCTCAACGTTCACCTCATGCTTCCGCAGTAGCACATCGCAAAACACGAGCGCTCGCTCGACCAGCGCGTTCAAGTCGATCTCTTCTGGCTTGTCTTGAGCGGGGCGCGCGTAGTTCATCAAATTTGAAGTGAAGCGGAGAACGCGCTCTGAATTGTCGACAATGCGCTTCAATTTTTCGACATCAGCTGCATCAGCTTTCGCCGAATTCTGACATCGCCGCCAGAGCGCTTCGGCATAAGCCGCGATGGCCGTCATGGGGTTGTTGATTTCATGGACAACGGACGCAGCGAATTGCCCCAACGAAGCGAGTTTCTCAGCCTGAATGACTCGACGCTCGAGCTCACGCATGCGCGTCAGGTCTTGCCCGATGGCCATCACCCCTTCAACTTCGCCCGCCTGACTGCGAACTGCTGAAGTGCTGAACGTCACCCACATCTCGCGACGCTCTGGTCCCCACAATACCGATTCGATACCGGTGACCGCCTGCCCCCGCAAAGAAGCCCCAAAGACCCTCAATAGCTTGAGGCGCTCTGACTCTGGCAACAGGTCTGCCACTTCTTCCCCCAAAACTGAAGCCTTCGAACGCCCCGTCAGATTTTCTAAAGCGTGGTTAAACACCACCACTCGCCCCTCTTTGTTGACCACCATGATCAACGCATTTGCGTTCTCGATGAGCTCCTCAAGATAGCTGCGAATAAACGTCAATTCGTCGATGAGCTTGGCGTTGCGAATCGCTACTGCCACCTGATTGGCGAGCTGAATCAATATTCGCTCATCGGTGGTCAGGTCAGCCGTCGCCAACGACGCGTATTCCAAATTGAGCGCCCCAAAGAGGTGACCTGAGGCGACCAGCGGCGCAGCCAACCCTCGAACAGTGCCTTCAAACAACAGCGGTAATTCACCCGAAGTTATCGACACCCTATCGGCAGGCAAAGCCGACGTGTCGAGCGCGGTCTTTTCGACCATCGAGTTTCTCAACTGAAAGACATGCCGCTCGCCCTCACGCAGAGGGCCTTCTGAATAGAGCGAAGTCAGATGACAGGTATGCGGGTCGGCGATGCGCACACAAAACATGCGATCAGGAAAAAGGCTTTTCACCCCCCGAACAACAGTGGCCACCAGCGCTTCTTCGCTCGTTGCGCCCGCCACGCTGCGGCCTATTTCTAAGAGCGCTGTCTCTACTCTCGCCTGCTCAAGAAGCGCTCGACCCGCCGCAGCCAACGAATCAACCATGGGCGAAAAACGGCGCGCAACCATGGCCACGGCGTGCCCATGTCGGGTGACAGAGAGCGTCACCATCTGCTTGGTCTTCAACGAAACATCGATTTCGGCACTGCGACCCTCTTCTGGGAGCGTAAAACTGGCCGCCTCAAAAAGCGTGCTCAGATTCCGCCCGTTGAGCCCTTTTTCCCCGCACAACACTTCGAAAGCGACGTTGCACTTGCGCACGGTGAGCGCCACATCACACAGCACAGCGGGCCCATCAACGAGTTCGAAAAAAGCGTCAAACGCATCGACCGCGCTCACGTCGACAGGGGGAAAAGGTTCTCGCGATTCACTCGTCATGCGATGCAGCCTTTTCGAGGTCGACGATCTGCGCAGTGCCTACGTATGCCTTCGTTTCGTAGCGGGTTATCTTTCCTATTTTTTTAACGATTTCCGCCATGCGCTCAGCCTCTCGGTAGATGATTTCGACCGAGCGCCAGGTAGGGTCACTTTCTTTAATCTTCCGCTTCAGCAATTCGGCGTAGCCCATCACTGACGTCAAGGGTTGATTGAGCTCATGCGCGGCGGTACCCGCCAGTGCCACAATCACCGCGTTCTTTTCACTTTCAAGCAATCGAGCTTCTGCATCGGTGAGTTTTCGCTCGAGCGAAAGACGGTCTCTCAAGTCAGTGAACAAGCCGACCGTCGCCAGTTCTCGAGTTCCCTCGTAGATGATCGACGCGCTCAAGTTCACGGGTATGCGTTCGCCCATCTTTGAAATCATTTCCGCCCTACTCGAAGACAGCCGGCCTTTGCCTCCGTACTCAGGTGACCGCAGTCGCTTCATGAGCTCGTGCGCCCAACCGTCTGGGTACAACTGCGTCACGTGCATCTTGCCTACGACATCTTCCGTTCTGTAGCCGCAGATGGCTTCAGCGGCTTTGTTGAAAAGAATGACGTTTCCCTTGATGTCTGAAGCGATGATGGCGTCGACCGAACTGTCGATGAGGCGCTCGAGAAAGTCGGTCGTCTGACGCAACTCTTCTGCCATTTGGCGCTGCAAAGTCACGTCGCGCAAGGTGAGAATGGCGACTCCATCTCCTGCATCTCCCTTCAGTGGAGCTGCGGAAACAGACAACGTCAAGCGTCTGCCGGCCGCCGTCTTGGCTTCTAAATCAACGTCATTTTTGACGTGACCCAAAGACACCGCGAACAACACATCGAGTAGAAGCCCTTCGTCGGTGGCATTGGTGATGGCATTGATGTGTGAGCCTTCAGCGTCTTGCTCAGAGAGGTCAAGCAAAGCCTGGCCGGCCGGGTTGAGCGACAAGACGCAGGCCCGAGAATCGAGAATGGCCACTCCGTCGGAAAGATGGTCAAAATAAGCGGCGTATCTTTTCATCTCAGCCACTCGTTCTTCAGCGGCAATACGGGCCGATTTCTCTTCTTCTCGTTGGCCGCGCACCTGCTCAAGCTGGCGCACATTGCGAAACGCGACCGCAGTGGCTTGTGCCACCGTGGTGAGAAATTCAACTTCGCGCGAAGTAAACGGCCCTAGCGTCAATCGCCGCAGCAAAACGATGCCCTGCACTTGCCCTCGAACGGTGAGCGGGAGTGCCGCCAAATTGCGAATACCGCGCGCCGCCAGCGACTCTTTGACATCTTCAAACAACGGGTGTGAGAGCACGTCTTCGACGATGACTTGTTTACCGGTGCGCAAGACTTCACGCACTTCGGGGTAACGCGAGAGGTCAATTCGATGACCTTTGATGCCTGCATCATCACTGGCTGCAATGATGGTGGCCTCAGCGCGATCACCGTCAGCGACCACAAATGCCACTCGGTCAATGTGAAGCTCATCGGCCAGCCGTCGACTGACATCGTGGAGCAGTTCAACCACGTCTGTCGCTTCGGCATATTGAGCGGTCAGCTCGAGCAGCACCTGAAGGTCTCGCTGTCGCTGCTGGGCCTCTTTGAACATTGCGAGGCCGCTGCGAAGCCGGCTCAGTCGAGGAACCAGTTCAGCATCGAGGCGCTCGGGGGAAACAATTTCCAACACCGCGTCATCAAGCCCGTCAACTGCACCGATGCCTAAAATGACGGCGCTCGGTGCTTTCTGACCAACGAGTTGACGTGCAGCGGCGGGTGAAAGCGCCTCGAAGTCGACCACCACCACATCGAGCTGGGCATGGAGTTCTGCGACGACGGGCACCCCTGCGTTTTCAAAAAGCATCTTGACGTGGCCACTGCGGGCACCGTCATCTGGCAATACAGCTACAGGCCGAAAGGAAGCGGGCGACGACACAACCCGCTTTTAGACCTTTTGCTCAGCGGACGGACACTGAAAGCGCTCCAACGGGGCTCGCCAGGTGAATCGCAGCAGAGGCGACGCGCGGCAAATAGGGTTGTTGATAGCCGTATTGCTGTCGTGGCCAATGGGGGAAACGGGGCTGGGGAACCCAAACCCATTGTTGTGCAGTGACATAGCGCCCGGGCGTCCACACCATGCGGTAGTACCCTTGAGTGCATCGTTGATGACGCCGACCAGGGAAACATTGGCCTGGAACGAAGACTTGTTGCCGCTGCCCCGGCACCCATGTTTGGAGAGTCTGCAGCTCGTAGCGACCTTGGGTATTTCGATAGTGCGCTGGAGCGACCGAAGGACGAGGGCCGCAATCAGGCTCGTGTCTAAAATGATCAGCGCGCGCCGCCGTCGCGCCCAGCACCGCCACCCAGACCGCAAATCCAAGGAGTGTTTTGCTCATGGGCTGGTCGACTTGACTCGAGAGCAAAACATTCAACCAGAAGGTGTACGCTAGGACTTCTATGAGATATCGCCGTGATGATGTGAAGGCGCCCAAGATGTCAGGGCTTGCATTGAAGGCCTTCGTCGCCGCCCTTGAAAGCGGTATTGGCCCGATTCTTCTCGAGAAATTGGTCAAAGACAGCGGTATTGACCGCTGGCGCGAGCAGAGTGCAGGTGACGCACCCGCAGTTCAATACCCGCTCCCCCACCCCGCTACGCAAACCAGTCGCCAGCATCCCTTTGATCTCGCTGCAGCCGCAGTTCATCAAGCCCCCCCTTCAAAACGCGAAACGGTGGCCCAACTGGTGGCCGCCTATCGAGAGGGGGTCGACCCCGTTGCAGTGGTCCGAACGCTCCATAGCGCTATTGAGCGCCTCGACGAACGAGATGAACGGTTGGGGCTTTTTATTGCCCGTAAACCCGAAGAAGTGCTTCGCGAAGCAGAGGCCTCGGCACAACGACATCGAGCAGGCCGACCGCTCAGTGTGCTCGATGGGGTGCCCATCGTACTCAAAGATGAGGTTGACCTCAGCGGTTTTGCCACCACCTTGGGGACGCGCTTTCGAAATGAAATTGCGACCACCGACTCAACTGTCGCCGCCCGTCTCAAGGAAGCCGGAGCGGTCATCTTAGGCAAAGCCAATATGAATGAAATTGGCATCAACCCATCGGCCTCAACCCCTGGCATGGCGCCTCACGAAACCCCTGGAACCGCGGTCGCATCACAGGAGGCAGTTCAAGCGCTTCTGCAGCCATCGTCGCCGC
>JAYUVR010000069.1:0-6421 GCA_043753955.1 Archangium sp.
ATCGCGCGTATCAACGAGTTTGGGGTGGAAGAGGGGGTTCATTTCATCGAGATGGAATACGTGGCGGGCGACGATTTACGCCGCCTCGAAAAACGAGCCGGTTCGGCCAAAAAACACATTCCCATCGGCGTCATCATTCGCATCATCGCCGATGCCGCCGCCGGCCTCGATTTCGCTCACAAGGCGCGCGATTCAAAAGGCGTCGGCCTCTATTTGGTACATCGCGATGTCAGCCCGCAGAATATTTTGGTAGGTTTCGATGGCTCGGTAAAACTCATCGACTTTGGGGTGGCCAAGGCTGCCGGCCGTGCGCAACACACTTCGACTGGCATTTTGAAGGGCAAATTTCCCTACATGTCGCCAGAGCAAGCCAATGGCAAAGACTTAGACCTCAGAAGTGACATCTTTGCGTTGGGCATCATCTTGTGGGAACAGCTGACCGGACGCCGGCTTTTCAAAGGCGACAGCGACTTGGTGACCCAGCGGCTGGTGCGCACCTGCCAAGTTCCTCTGCCTTCGAGCATCAACCCGTCAGTGCCCGCTGGGCTCGATTCGATTGTACTCAAAGCGTTGGCCAAGCGACCCAATGACCGATACCAAGAAGCCGCTGAATTTCGCAACGCACTCGAAGCCTTCGCGCTCAACAACGCCATTTCGACGTCTTCAGGCCAACTCTCGGCGTTTATGCATGAGCTTTACGCTGAGCGAATTGCCCGAGAATCAAACCCTCGATTCTTTACTGAAGATTCGGGCCTCACAGACCTCGATGTTGGAGGCCTTTCAGCCAACGCCACCAGCCCCAGCAGACGAAAAGAATCGGTCGCTAAACCAGCGCCCGTCAAACACACCACTCAATCCATCTCACCCAAAACCGAGATTTCTGCGCTTAAAGTTTCTCTCGCTTTGATTGTGCTGATTGCACTGGGTGGAGGTGCTTGGTTTGCCTACCAAAGCGACGTGCCTCCGAAGCCCATTGAGGCGGTGGTCACCACCCGAGTTCAGCACGAAGACGAGGTGCGGCCGATTCCGAAGAGCATTTCTGCTGCGCCTCCACTCATCGTGCACATTGAGTCTGAGCCTGCTGGAGCCCTCATTGAATTGGCGGGCTCTCGGGTGGGAAAGACGCCTTTCGAAGCATCCATCGAGCGGGTCAAACTGCCGGTGGCAGTACGCCTTTCAGCAGAGGGCTATGAAGCTGCGGAAGCCACGCTCACCGACATGACCGGTCCCAAATTGATACTGGCGCTCAAGAAGAAGCCGGCGCGTCCGGTGACGCCCAACACCCAGGTCAAGAACCCTGACATCAAAACCACCCGATGACGCTCGCGACAGAAGCGCTGCGCTGTGAGCGACACGGTGCCATCGCGGGCTGGGAATGTACCGTCTGTGGCCACGCCCTCTGCCCTGAGTGCGCCGCGACTAAAATGATTCCACCCATCAGTCTGCTCACTTGCGGGCTGTGCGGTGAATTGGCAGAGCCTCTGCTTCGGCACAAGAGACAGGCGGCTTCCCTCAGTCAGCGCGTACGAGAGGCATTTATTTTTCCTCTTCTCGCAGAGGGGTTTCCCGTCTGGTTGGGCCTTTCGATGTGGCTGTGGGTCACTTCACTCTTCGGAGCCGGGGGCTTGCTGCTGGGCTGGACCAGTACGTTGGCCAGTCTGTTTGGCCTTACTCGCTCAACGGCTCGCGGTGGAAATCTCGAACTGTCTGACTTTCAAGAGCCGATTCATTCCATCGTCGTGCCCTTCGTCCGTTTCACCATCGCCATGTTCCCCGCTTGGGGCGGAGCGCTCTTAGGCTATTCCCTCGGGCGCCCCTGGCTTCTGTGGGTCGCCTTGCTCATCACTGCATTCTGGACCCCCACGGCCCTCATCGGTGCCGCTGCCGGCACAGACATCTTGCACTTGCTGAACCCCGTGCGCGTCTTGGGCGCAACGGCGCGCATCGGCAAAGACTTCGGTGTCTATTTAGGCGCGTTGGTGTTGGTGGCTGCGACGGTAGGGCTGAGCGCTCTGGTGACGAAGGGACTCAACCTGTGGTGGGTGCCTGTCTTTTCATCACTCTTGAGTCAGATGGTGTGGCTCTATGCCCCGATGGTGGCAGCTCGTATTTCTGGAGCTGTGTTGTTATTGCATGGGCCCGTGTTTGGTTGGGGTGAAACACTGGACCTCTACCAGCCGGTGTTGGGCGATGCACAACCGACAGGGTTCCCGTTTCAGAAAGAGCGTAAGCAGATGTCTTTGTCTGTCGAGCTCCCTCGTGCGGCAGGCACTGAAGACCGATTTGCGGCGCTCGAACCCAACCCCAACACACACCCTTCCCTCGACGAAACGTCGTTGCCCAGCTTTGCAGAGCAATCGGCCGAGAGCATTCGTCAAGCCATTGCACGCAACCAAGCTGGAAGCGCACTCGACGGTTTCCGCGCGGCGGGTTTGGCAGCCGCACCGGTTTTGAGTTGGAATGAATTGGTGTGGCTGGGCCAAAGCGCCACGGCACATCTTGATTATGTGTCGGCTGAGCTCGCTTTCAGCACGGCTCAGGAGCGCGCTGAATCGACGGAAGAGCGAGGGCGGGCTCGGGTGTTGTTGGCTCGCCTTCTCGCAGAACGACTTGAGAGAAAAGGTGAGGCCGCTGTGTTGATGCGCAGGGTCGTGAATGAGCACCCCGACACCGCTGCCGCGCGTTTTGCCACAAAGTGGCTGGCCTCGCCGTAATTCAAACGAGAGCATGGACACCGGTGAATACAAACCTGGCGTCCGGCTCCCTACCGCTTCGAGGGTGAAGGATGTTCAGCCTTACTTCGCTTTAAACTCATCTCCGAGATTCGCTCCAAAACGCTTGTTGAGAATTTCGAAGGCATCGTCACGGAAATCGATGGGATAGGCGTGAACTCCGCAGGTCACGAGATCCTTGCCGTCCTTTTCGATTTTTCCGCGCTCGTCGCCAGTCACCTCATAAACAGCGTTCGCCTGGCGCACGGCCTCATGTGCTTCTCTAGCGGTGATGACATTCTTGTAGGTCAGGGCGCTTTGAAACACGTTGGATGCAGGGGTAAATCCGCTGGGTGAGCAGTTGGTTGTCATTGGGAATCTCCAGAATGCGAAAAGGCGAGTTGGATTACGTAGAGTTATCGGAAGCGATCAGAGAAGAGTTGCACGGCATCTTTTGGTGGGGTGCACGTTCGATTTCAGGAACCGCAATTTCTGAAGAAAAAGAGGCAATCGGATCAACTCTTTGGGTGATGGGTCGACAATCTGAATATGACCGAAGAAGAGCGAGAAAAAGTATTAGCGGTTAGGAAACTTCGACCCGTCATCGAGAAGGGGCTGAGCCAAAAGTGCTTGCTCAGTCAGATGGAACTCGAGGTTGAAGAGCAGAAACGGGCACTGGGCCAGAAGGCGATGGACGAGGAGCTGGCTTCGCTTCCGCCAGAGACTGGAAGGCCTAAATCATGCCCGCGATGCGGGAAGTCAGGGAAGCGGCGAGCCAAAGAGGTGGAGAGGACGTTTCGCTCCCTGAGTGGCGAGCACACTTTCAAACGAGACTATTATTATTGTGAGAAGCAATGTTCTGCAGCGTAAACGACGCGCATCTACCAGGTTGCGGTTGTCGGAACGGTGGATCTACCTTCGCCAGATGGCGGCAGCGCGGGTCACATAGTCCAGCATCGTGTGCGGCGCGCGCCCGAGCATCTCCTGAAGAGTAGGGTCCACCAGTTCCGCATTGCCCTTGCGGAGGCCGAGGTGGAGGATGGTCTGAACGATGACCTGCATCCACGGCAGCCCCCGGGCACGCCTCAAGTGTGCTGCGTATCCGAGGGCGCTCGCGGCTTGGTAGCGCACGGGTCTTCCCAGCACGCGCGTCAGCGTACCCGCCACTGCTTCGAATGTGAGGGCCACCGGCCCGGTGAGTGTGAGCGTCTTCGCCTCGAACCGCGCAGGTTCGCGGAACACCCGCGCTGCCACCGCCGCAACGTCGCTCACATCGACGAAGGCCACCTTTCCCTCCCCGGCCGGAACGTAGAGGCGGCCTTCTTCGAGAATGTCCCGCCGATAGGCGTCTTGCAGGTTTTGCGCGAAGAACCCCACCCGCAGCAGTGTCCACCGCCTACCCGTGGTCTCGAGGTGCAGCTCAACCTTCCGGTGCGGAATCCACTTCATCTTGTCGGCGCCAGAGACCGAGAGGAACACAACGTGCTCGACCCCACTCGCGTATGCGAGGTCGATGAAGGGGTTGAGGGTCGCGCGCATGTTGCCCACAGGCGGCGGGCGGACCAGAAACACAAATTGGCACCCCTCCAGCGCCGGTTTCCACGTGCCCGGGTCGAAGAAGTCGAGCGCGACCGCCTCCGTCTGGGGGAATCGTTGACTCAACCTCGACCGGTCGCGGTCTGCCACCCGCACGGTGAACCCTTGCTCGCTGCATTCTCGCGCGACCTCGCGACCGACATTGCCCGATGCCGCCGTCACGAGCACCCGAGCCATCTTGCGCTCACGCTGAGACAAATGGGGCCTTCCCGACCAAACTCGCATCGGAAGCGCACTTCAACGTGAACGCCGCGAGGTCGACACGGCTGATGCTCGTGCTGAGCACCCGCTCGAGGCTCGAGCGGGGAATCCCGGTGCCGGGGCCGTCAGTCAGGCGAGGAGGGCGCACCAGCGTCCACCCAACGGGGCTGGCTGAAAGCTGTGCATGCTCGCGCACCTTGTCGTGGAACAATGACGGCGTGAGCGTGCGAACGAGGAACGACACCACCTTTCCGCCGAAGTCCTTGTGATCACCCGGCACGTCGAGGGCAGCTCCGGAGATGGCCACGTAACGCTTCACTCCGGCAGCGATGACCTGCCCCGCGGCTGTGCTGCACACGTTCTTACGCCCGGGCGTTGGCCCCAGCGCAGACACCACGACGTCGCAGCCATCCACCAGGGCCCGCACCGCCTGTAGGTCTGCGACGTCGCCTTTCATCACCTCGAGGCGATTCGATGTCAGGGTGAGCTTTTCCGGCGTGCGCACGAGTACGCGGACCTGGTGCCCCGCTTCGAGCGCCTGCTGAACGATGAGACTTCCGGTGCGACCTGAACCGCCAAGCACAGCGAGCTTCATCGCGAATAACTCCTCTTCCTGGGCACGACATCTCCGGCAAGAGGCCGGTGAACCTGTGCCGTTTCGGTGGACAGTTGGTTGAGTATCAGTTCGTCGAACGACCGCGTCAGGCCCAAGTCGTTCACCACTGCTCCAATAGTGCAGCCCCTCGTCCAAAACCAGCCGAACCGCGCTCCTCTTAAGATTGGCTGTAAACCGCTGAACCCTTCGCTTCGCTTTCTTGCCCTTCTGCTTCGTTGGGAGTCGACACTGGATAGTCCTTCTTTCTGGCGTCCACCAAATCGGAAGCAAGCTCACCACGTCTTTGGTGTAGGCGGCCTGAGCATGCTCCACAACGGCACGGGCTCAGCCGTTGACGCGTGTTCCATCACTTCAAAACCGTGCCGTCGATAGAGCCCCACATTCCGCTCGACGTCAGTTTCTAAGTACACCGGCAATTTTGACGCCCGCGCCAAGCCGTGCGCCAGAAGTCTCGAACCCAACCCTCGACCCTGCTTCGAAGGCTCAACTCCCACCATCTGCAAATACCAATGGGGCCCAGAAGCATGCCTTCGATGCAGCTTTAGCATCGCATTCGAATACTTCGACAAACGCATCGATGCGCCCATGCCCAAGGCCACCGGAGTCCACACCAAGCCAGAACGAATCAATTCAGCCAAAGGCTCGCGATATTGGCCCTTCACTTCAAGCCAAAGCGCCACCGCATTGGGCTCTTCTCCCACACAATCAATGCTGCCTTTTTGCAACCACACCGCGCGGATGACGCGCTGAAACAGCCATTGCAAATCAGCGCGCCTGCTCGCCTTCGGCAGGGCGTATACAAACCCAGGCTCATCTACGAAGGCCGCAGCGAGCACACTCGCCGCAGCCTTTTCTTCATCTCGCCGGAGCGAACGTACAGTTCCCGCCGAAGACACCTTCGCTACTCGAGCGTGGTGAGGCCAGTACGAATGGCAAACTTGGTCAATTCAGCCACTGAATGCAGCTCGAGCTTGGCCATGATTTGTTTGCGATGCGTTTCGATGGTGGACACCGCCACATCGAGTTTGTTGGCGATTTCTTTTGAAGTGAGCCCTTCAGCCAGCAGCTGAAGCACTTCGCGTTCTCGAGGGCTCAATTCGCTGCGCGGGTCTCGCGATTGCGATTTTGAGCCGCCCACGAAAGCGCCGACCACCGCATTGGCCACGGCGGGACTGATGTATTTTTCGCTCTGCGCTACAGCGCGAATGGCGCGAATGAGCTCGTCTGAGGCTGAACTCTTCACCAAGTACGCCCAGGCCCCCGCTTCGAACATGGCGTGCACATAGCGGCGATCAGC
>JAYUVR010000070.1:0-5090 GCA_043753955.1 Archangium sp.
TGATGTTTTTTGATGGGTGCAACACGTTTCGGTATTTCGATGATTTGCGCACGAAGACCCCAGGGAAAAGTTCGCAAAACCTCGACCTTATTGGCTCAAACACGGAGCTGCTCTGGAACGTGACCGCGGCCAATCTGCTCACCATGCTCGATGGAGTCACTGAACAGAAAAACTTGGGTCAACTGACTGCCGAGCTTGACCAGGTCAACAAGCGAATTGACCAGCCCCAGGGCCAGTATTTTCGGGGTGACGGCTTTGAAGACAATTGACTTCCGGGCTATGGCGAGTCGTGGCCATGCACATCTCTTCATCTAAACGCTCAGAAAAACGGAGTGACTCGACCTTCCAGCGACAGCTCAAGGCCGCTTTTGAACACGCGGCACATCGCACAGTCGCGCCCAAGGCTGAATTTGCAACCGTACCGGCATCACGACAAGCCAAGGTCGCTCTCGAAGTGCAAGCGTCACTCACCGCACGCCTGAGCGGCGCAGAAGTTTCACCTCGAAGAAGAGATGCGGTTCGAGAACTCATCGCCTTCGTCGGCCAACCTGATTTTTACGACCGCTTGGCGGCCTTCGACAAAACCCATCGAGCCAAGTGGAAAGAGATGACGGAAATACAGCGTGAGTTCGCGATTGAAGAGCCCAAATATGACCCCAAAACCCGCGCCTACAGCGAGTCGATGCGTTTGACGCTTCAAGCTTCTGCGGTGCTGCATTTTGCCCAGCCTGAAACCAATAAAGGGTCGCCGCTGTACGAGCGATTTCTCGCCCTTCACCCCACCGCTTTTCATCAAAATGGAGGGTGGGTCGACAATCTTCAAATTCCCGTGACTGGAGCCATCGCGGTCCTCGAAGCCACCCCCATGGCCATGTGGAAAAATATGGTGAAACTCTTAAAAGGGGCGCACCTCACTGATGCGCCCACGGTTGACTCGGCGCAAATGGTTCGCGAAGCACGCCGCTCAGCCATCAAGGGGTGGCGGTAGCAAGCGCACTTTTGGCATCGTTGAAAGCTGAATGCCAAACCCGTGGTAGGCTCGAAAGCCTCTCATGAATCAGCCGCAGCAGATTCTCTTGGTGGGGGGAAACAACGCTGATGCCACTTCCATGGTGGAGGCATTGCGGGTCACTGGGCGCAGTGCAGAAGTCATTCGCGCGCACAGTCCCGTTGAAGTGGCTCAGCTGCTGCCGAAGCTTCAACCGCTCTTGTGTTTGGTGGTGTCGCTCGATGAAGGCGTCGCTCCCGCGACAACTTGGCGACGAATGCTTGACGAACTGAGCCAGGACGTTCCTTTGGTGGTCCTCGGAGAACTGAATCAAGAAAGTGTCATCACGAGTTGGTTGGCCGAAGGGGCTTACGACTGGTTATTTCGGCCTCAGCTTGCGGGTTTGTCAGCGCTCTTGGCCCGACGGCAACGCGAACGAGCCGATGCAGCCGCTCGAGAAGCCACGCAAATGCGGTGGCGAGAAGGCACGCGAGAGCTGGCGCGTTTGGCGCGCAGTCCTCACTTTCGCGGTGACGATGTTCCTGCTGCACTGGCGCAAATCGATGAAGCTGCAACCCGAGGTGTGCAAGCCGCACGCAGCGCAGTGTGGCTCATCGATGAAACGCGCAGCACCCTCAATCAAGTCGACCTCTATGACGCGCGCACGAGTACCCACAGCGCAGGCAACACGCTTTCCGTCACTGAGCACCATTCACGACTCGACGTACTGCGCTCGCAGCGCCTTTTGTCCATTGTTGATGTCACTGCCGATGCGCACGCGGCTTCGTGGATCAAAAAATCTTCGGGGCCTTCAGACATTGGCGCCACCATCGACGTGGCCGTACGTCTTCGCGGCGAATTGGTGGGCGCGCTGTGCATTGAACATGTTGGCGGCCCTCGACGCTGGCACCCCAGCGAAGAGGCCTTCGCGGGAGCCTTGGCAGACCTGGTCGCCCTTGCTCTTGAGGGAGCTGAGCGTTCCAGAGTTGAGTCGGCGCTGCTCAAATCTGAACGCCGATTTAAAGATCTCTTCGACCATTCCAACGACGCCATGGTGCTGTACCGAGTCGAAGCGGGTCAAAAGGTCGTCTGTGAAGACCTCAACCCGGCCGCCGAACTCATCACCGGGCTTGATCGAGCAACCACCATCGGAAGAACTGCGGCTGAAGTGCTCGAGCCTTTCAACAACCCGTTGACGAAGGGGAGGTGGGCTCAAGCCATCGCCACTCAAAAAACCATCGTCTATGAGCACGAGCTCCCGGGCGGCAACCGCTGGGTCAACACAGCCATCGTGCCGTTGCTCGATGAGCGAAACGAAGTGTACCGACTGGCCGTCATTTCTCGCGATGTGACTCAAGCCCACGAAGCCGAGGCCTTGCAGCGGAGTCTTGAAGCACAAATCGCTGACTCACAAAAAAATGAAGCCTTGGCGCGACTGGCCTCGCACATCGCTCACGATGTCAATAATTTGCTCACTGTCATCGTGGCGCATGCCCAGCGCTTGCAAGGTCAGACTGGGAAAGCCGGCGAAATCGCGCAAGCGATTCTGCAAGCCACCAGTCGCGGGCGAGAACTCACGCAACAGGTGCTCACCTTCGGTCGAAGAAGACCGCCCGATAGAAAACCACTCGAATTGGGCCCACTGGTCAGGGAAACACTCAAGCTCCTCGAACCCACCGCCGGCAACATCACCTTTCGTGAAGTGGTTGCTCCCCGGGTACCCCGGGTCTTAGGCGATGCCGGCCAGTTGCTCCAGGTCTTGACCAACCTGTGCACCAATGCTCTTCAAGCCATGCCCTCAGGGGTGGGCACACTCACCGTCACCCTCGAAGCGATTGAAGTCGATTTCGCATTCGCTTCTCGGCACCCTCCGCTTCAATCAGGCCGTTGGGTGCGTTTGACGGTGGCCGATACCGGCGTGGGGATGGATGAAACCACCACCCGCCACATTTTCGAGCCCTTCTTCTCAACGCGCCTCGATGGTTCAGGTACGGGGCTCGGGCTCGCGGTAGTGCACAGCATCGTGCAAGGCCATGATGGAGCGGTCGTGGTCGACAGCCAGGCCGACCGTGGCACTTCGTTCTCTGTCTTTCTGCCTTCACTTCAAGAAGAACTGACGCGGCCGGGTTCTGGTCAACATCTGATGTTGGTTGATGACCACCCCGGCATGGCACGCGTCTCGGCCCGCTTGCTCGAGACTTTGGGGTATCGCACTACAGTGTTCGATGACCCCCGCGAAGCGCTCGCTGCTTTTCGCCTCAAGGCCGAAGACTTCGATGCCATCTTGACTGACTTATCGATGCCTCAGATGAGCGGCGAAGACTTCATCTATGCGCTGCGCGGGTTGCGCCCTGATGTTCCTGTCATCGTTTCTTCAGGTATGGCTTCTGAGCTTGATGACGCTGCACTGAAGCGATTACGCATCAGTGCGGTGTTGGTGAAGCCGTGGCGCCTCGAAGAAGCAGTGGCGGCCCTTCAACGCGTCTTGGGCTAGAGCGCGCGCTCGTAGACCCGCCACTTTTTGTACACGGTGGCGTTCATTCGCTCGATGCCTCGATTGATTTGTAGATTGTCTTCGAGGGTCCACGAGAGTTCGCCGCCGACGTAGCCCGCTTCAGCACCGAATTTGCTGATTTGTTCGTACAAGACAGCGGCGAGAGCACCGTACTTCCGGGAAGCTCGATATTCATCTTTAATACCCAACATAATCAGACGCGCCTTACGCGGGCGGTTGAATTTGAGTCGCCATAGCAATTTGACCAGATTAATCGGGTTCTTCATCAACTCACCCTTGAAGTCACCAATGAGCTCGTTGATGTCTGGTATTGCGAAAACAATTGCCGCAGGTTTTCCGTCGACTTCAGCAACCCATGTCAATCGTGTATCAATAAAGAGTTTGTACTCCTTCGCAATGACTTCGAGTTCCATGTCTGTGAATGGAGTGAAGTTCCAGTTGTTCTTCCATGCTTCGTTGTAGACCTCTTGAATGATGGCCGCTTCGCGACGAATCTGTTTGAGGTCCATCTGGCGAATAGTGACGTTGGGGAGCTCTCGAGTCTTCTTCGCTACCCGCTGCGTCAACGCATCAAGAGGAGTACCCGACTGGTACCACCACCCAAGGAGGTCTTTCACCTTCTCGTAGCCCGCCGATTGAATCAGCTTGTCCATGAACGGACGGTTCCACGTGGTGCCAATCGTGGCCGGCTTGTCAAAGCCTTCGATGAGCACGCCGACTTCCCCCTTCGAATCGAGCGTAAAGGGCCCGCGAATGCGCTGGCGACCATGAGTGCGGGCCCACGCTTCAGCGGTTGAAAAGAGCGCTCGGGCCACATCGATTCGGTCAAGACATTCAAAGAAGCCAAAAAAAGCGGTCTTGGGCTCGGCTGCCCAACGCTTGTCGTAGTCGAAGTCGACGTGCGCGCAGATACGGCCGACCGGCTTTCCATTTTCAAAAGCGGTGAAACATTCGATTTCACCGTGAGCGAGAAAGACGCTCTTTTTCGGGTCGAGTTGTTTTCGATAGTCGTCAAGCAAGGGAGGAACCCAGTTCTTCTCTTGGTCGACTCCGACGCTCCACGGCACGTGGAGAAAGACTTCCAACTCTTTTTTGGTCCGAATGGGGACGACGTCGATGACCGGCGCGTTCATGAACCTACGCCTAGCGCTCATGAATGGTTTTGGAAATGGGGAAACTCTCTATTGGCAGCCCACGGTGGAATAGGTGGGGCTGATGACGCTGTTTGTTGCCAATGAACACGACGACCACGTGCGCAAATGAATACGACCTGAACCGCCGCCTCCCCCACCGCCACCGGCAATTTCTCCGCTGAAACAATTCGATGCAGCGCCCTCGGTGCTCGCTAGGTTAGACGCGCCGCCCAATCCACCTCTGCCACCACAATCATCATCTGCCACACATTGAGCAGGATCGCTGCTGGCTTTGCCATTTTCTCCGTCGACCCCATCGGCACTACGCCGACCACCCTGCCCTCCAGCGCCTCCATTCGCAGCCACAACGCCCAAGATATCTAGCTTGTCGGCTTCCAACAAAATGGCTCCTCCACTTCCGCCCCCCCCGCCGCCCATATCCTGATCTTTATTA
>JAYUVR010000071.1:0-14450 GCA_043753955.1 Archangium sp.
GGGCCATCGAGCTCTGCCTCGACAATCTCGAGCTCTTCGGGCATCTGCGGCGGTGTCCACGGCCCTGGAGGCGTGAGGTTGGGCAGCGGCGGAGGCCGAGGGGCGGAAGCTTTAACTTCTTCTTCCATGATTTCGATGTCTGAAGACCAGCCTTCTGCAGGCGCGGCTTCGCGAGGCTGAGCTGCTGCTTCTTCGAGCGGTTTGCCCGATTCGACCAATGCGTCGAAGGAAGGAATGGCGCGCACAGCCGGCTCTGGCGTGAGTGCATGCGCTTTGGCGGCCGCTTTTTCTTCGAGGTGTTCGAAGAATTCGTCGAGATAGGGTTTGACGTCACCCCAGAGTTTGGTGAGCCCGACGTCTTTCCCCACCAGCTCTCCGGCGCATGCGGGGTCTTGGTACGCTTCGGCGAGCAGGCCTGCTCGACGCGCGAATTCTGCTCGACTCGATTCGATGCCCTGGCGCGCCAATTCGAGGTGGTACAAGCAGCGAGCAAATTCGGCTCGCGGGTCGCCGGCAGGTTGGAGGTTTTCGATGGAACGACTCAGCTGCGCGGGCACAGTACGGTGCTGCCAACACGCCAAGAGAGCGAGTTCAAACCGGCGCGCTTCGAACTGCATCAACATGGGCGTGACAGAGAGCCACAGGTTGTGAAGGGCGGGGTGCAACCGGGAACATTCTTCGCCCGTTCCGTTACGCCAGAAACCCAGCAGCACTTCTGCAAGTTTGGAAATGCCGGTGCGACTGTCGACATCACCCTTTCGTGCCAATTCGAGTTCAAAGAGCGCGGTGGCGAATTGCCAGAGCTCATGAGAATTCGTTTTGAGCGAGATGACTTCTTGTTTGAGGCGCACGACATCGTCCTGCGCGGCGGCGCAAGACTCAATGGTGCGGCTTAATTCGATGGGAAGCTGCGGCGCGGACAAGAGGAGCGCGATCCTGCCCTTCTGCGGCCTCGGGATCCACTGTGAACGCGCACGAGAGCAACGAACTCTTTGAAAAGCGAAAGGGGCGCTCTTAAAGCGAGTTAAGGGCTCTGACTGATGCTTGCTGCAGTGACAGGGAGGAAACAATTTGAGTTGCCAATCGCCTGCTTGTCAGAGCCCTGAGGTACAAACCGTATTGTTGGTGGCACGAAACACTTGTTCAGTATAGGTTCCCTAAAACAACGCGGTTTGAAGAGAGGAATACCAGATGGCGATGGCGACGACTGAGAAGGAAAAAGCGATCGAGTTGGCCTTGCAGGCGGTCGAGAGGCAGTTCGGCAAAGGTTCCATTATGCGGTTGGGGAACGACGAGCCGATGGCGAAGGACATCTCGAGTATCCCGACAGGGTCTGTCGGTCTCGACATCGCGCTCGGGGTAGGCGGCGTTCCTCGCGGGCGCATCGTCGAGATTTTCGGGCCTGAATCGTCAGGCAAAACCACGCTGTGTTTGCACATTGTGGCTGAGGCGCAAAAACGAGGGGGGGTGTGTGGCTACATTGACGCCGAGCACGCGATGGACGTGGGCTATGCGCGCAAGTTGGGCGTTCGCACTGATGACTTGTTGCTCTCGCAACCTGACACCGGTGAGCAGGGCTTAGAAATCGCTGAGATGCTGGTTCGCTCGGGTGCCATCGATGTGTTGGTCATCGACTCTGTTGCGGCATTGGTCCCTAAGGCTGAGCTTGAAGGTGAAATGGGCGATGCGCACATGGGCGTGCAAGCGCGGTTGATGAGCCAGGCGCTGCGCAAACTCACCGGGGCCGTGGCCAAGAGTCAGACGTGCCTCATCTTCATCAACCAAATCCGCATGAAGATTGGGGTGATGTTTGGCAACCCAGAGACCACCACCGGTGGCAATGCGCTCAAATTCTATGCGTCGCAGCGCCTCGATATTCGCCGAGTGGGCGCCATTAAAAACGGCGACAACGTAGTGGGGAGCCGCACTCGAGTGAAGGTGGTTAAAAACAAGATGGCCCCTCCATTCAAAGAGGTGGAATTCGACATCATGTACGGCTCTGGCATCAGTAAAGAAGGCGACCTCATCGACCTCGCGAGTGAGGCGGGCATTGTCGACAAGAGTGGCTCTTGGTTTGGCTTTAAGGGCGAGCGCATTGGTCAGGGCCGCGAGAATGCGAAGGAATATTTGAAGGAGCACCCGGCCATCGCCAAAGAAATTGAAACGCTTTTGCTCGAGAAATTCGGAGTGAAAGGGCCGCTTGCACCGGGAGCAAATGAACTCCCACCTCCTCCGACTGATGAAGCTGAAGAAAAGCGACCTCGCATGAAAGCGGCCAAAGCCTAAAAAGAGGCCCCATTTTTGGGAGGTAACGGTGAAAAACTCGCACTTGGTGCACCCTGTGGCACGGTGTTGCAATGACTGAGCGCCGCATTGGGAGTCGTCGCACGCGAGACTTGGTTCCTGAGCCGTTGACACGAAAGCGTGAACGCCGCGGTGATGAGCGTCGTGACTCACCGCGGCGAGAAATCGCCCTCGACGTTCGCGAATCGGGTCGAAAGAGCCGGTCGTGCATGGGTGATTTGTCTGTGGGTGGGGCGTCGTATGTCACGGCGCTGCCCCCCGAGGGGAACAGCGTCGAGCTGCTGTTTCACGTGCCCACTTATGTCGGGCCCATCATCGCCAATGCAGTGGTGGTGGCTCGGCAGCAGCTCGACCCCGTCAGCATGCAGGTGAGTGTGGTGTTTATCGACCTCGACGTCGAAGCCGAGTTGGCTATCGCCGAATGGTTCGACCAGGACATGGCTATGGAAAGTACACTGAAGAGTTAGGCCTTTTAAGGTCGTCGCTGGCGTGACGAGGCACCTCCTGTTACTGGCGTTGACCACCACACATGACGTCGGGGAAAAAGGGCTGGCTGGAACAGCTCATTCGCGAAGGAGTGACAACGTACCGCGCTGACACGGCCAGTCAGTCATTGCGCGATGCGATGAAGTTGAACGGGGGTCCTGGTCGAGCTCGCCGCTATCTTCGGGGCATCTTGCGGGAGTCTGGTTTGCTCTTTGGGACTCCCGATGAATTGCTGCCTGGCCAGGAAGGTGTGGGGCCGGAAGAGCGGCTCTTCTTGGCGGTGCTTCGCGTTTTTACGCGCATTGCGCTTGATGTGGCCTCATTGGTTGATGCGGCTCCGGGGCCGCGCCCAGAGCAAGTGTTGTTGTTGTTTGCGGCATTGAGCCATCGGCTTGATGACGCGGAAGACATTCATCGACGAATTGAGCGGGCGAATAAACAATGGCCTTTGCCACAGAAATTGTGGCTGCAAGTCGAAGCCGCGACAGAGGAACGGGCCCTTTCTCTGGCTTCAGACCCTTATTACGGGTTGGTGCTGCACAACGGAGCTGTGTACGTCGACGCGAATCTCTTTGGCCGCGTCGCCATTGCGTACTTTTCCCGAAGTCATTTCCCCCGAGAAGCGGCAGAGCGACGCTTGGCTTTCGCTTCGCATCAAAAGGCGCGCTTGGTGGAAGTGCTGGTCGGGTTGGTCAGCGCTGAACGCAAACCGGGCTACCCCGCTCGGCGGGCCATCTTGCGGCAGATTGATGACCTTCGTTTGCCGGAAGTACTGGCACAAGAGACTCGTGATTTTGCCGAGCGTGCATTTGAAAAATCGGTGGCGCACAAGCGTTTGACTGCGGGCGTGCGGAGCCACGACATGAAGCGCTTTATTTTAGAGCAAACGCTCTTGGCTTCGTTGGTCGACGGCAGACGTAGCCCCCGCGAAGTCGAATGGACGCGTTCTCTGGGAGCTCAATTGGGTTTTTCGCCGCAAGAAATTCGTTCACTCGAGCTTGAGATGGCTGAGTTTTACTCAAGGCATCGCAAGGTGGTTGACGTCTTCAGTCTCTCGGGTGGCGCCGAAATGATGGGGGCCCAGTGGGTCGACGAAATGAGCACCTCGGTGAAGAAGAATTACCGAGCGCTGCTTCGAGAAATTCGTGAGACGGGTGAGTTGTCGAAGCTGGTGGCGCGGGTGGCTCGAGGGCAGACGTTGACGCGCGAAGAAAAGGCACGCATGCGGGCGCAGTTAATTGATGTAGCGAAGGCAGTGCCGGCATTGGCCATCTTCGCTGCGCCTGGGGGCGTGTTGTTGTTGATGGCTTTGGCGAAGGTGTTGCCGTTTGACATGTTGCCTTCGTCGTTTCGAGACGAGCCCGATGAGCGCGAACATTCGAATGACGAGCCGAAGTCTTAAGCGGGTACCACTTCGGCCTGGGCGACGAGGCGAGCGACTTTGCGCAAAAACGTGGGGTCGAAGGGTTTGACTTCGTAGTCTTCGGCTCCGAGTTCGAGGCAGGTGTGGCGTACGAATTGATCTTCTTCAGCCGAGAGCACCACCACTTTGACATTGCGGGTTTCGGGGTCTTTCTTGAGCGAAGCCAGCAAGTCACGCCCGTCGATACGCTGATGGAGGTCGAGCAGAATTAAGTCGGGGTGAATCTGACGGGCCAAAGTGAGCACGTCAGAAGTGGTGTCGCTGACGGGGTCGAAGCCGGCCCGTCGCGCCTCCCGGCAAAGGGCAGAGACGAGCAAGGGCTCATCGTCGGAAATCAGCAGCACGGGGCGGCGGTCAGTCATGGGACTCAGAAAGAGGAGCAAGGCGCACACCAGGGCCAGGGCACTGAATTTCGGGGTGGAGTTGGGCCGACAGGCGGGTCACTGCAACTTGGTGAGGTCTGTGGCGACAATGGTGAGGGGATAACGGGAAGTTGCGTTGACACCGCGGGAACCATTCGATACGTCCCGCTGGTCGGTATCGGGGAGTGGCTCAGCCTGGTAGAGCACTTGGTTCGGGACCAAGGGGTCGCAGGTTCAAATCCTGTCTCCCCGACTGATTGAAGGGCCTGGTTTTGCTCGAGAAATCGACAGAGCCAGGCCCGTTTGTTTTGAGTCAGCTAAATGGGGAGCACTACGGAGCGAGGGTCTCCAACAACGTACTTACTGGTGACGTCGGCTTAAACTTTGTGTTTCTCAGGCCCTGTCGACACGTCTTCTCGAACGAAACGTCGTGGCAGGTGAACCTTAAAGGTTGTGCCATCTTCAACAGTTGACTGGAGCTCTACAGTACCCCTGTGAGCGCGAACGATTTGGTCCACGATGAACAGGCCCAGGCCAATCGAACGCGTGGCCTTGTCCACCTTGGCGGTGCCTCGATGCATGGGCTGAAACAGCGTGGCTCGCAACTCTGCAGGAATGGGGTCGCCACTGTTGTGAACTTCCAGCGTGATGTGCGACGCGGTACCTTGGGTCTTCACCGTAATCGTCGTGGGCACGGGGCTGTAGTGAATGGCATTGGAGATGAGATTGGTCGCAACCTGTAACAAGCGATCGCCGTCCCATTCCCCCCGCCCGTCTTCACCGCGGTGAATCTGAAACTTTCGGTCGGGGTGGGCCAGCTGCGCTTCTTCAACAGCTTGTGCAACGAGATCTCCCACGTCCACAAGTTGAGGTTCGACGGGTATGCCGCCGCCCAAACGAGCCTGAGTGAAGTCCAACAAATCGCGAATCATGCGGTTGGCACGTGCAGCAGATGAAAGAATGCGCCCCACATTTTTCGCTGTCCCTTGGTCGAGGTCTTCTCTTTTGAGAAGAACTTGGCCCGTCATCATGATGGCCGAGATTGGGTTCCTCAAATCGTGGCTCACAATGCCGACAAGCTGCTGTTCGAACTCTGCGCGCTTGCGCTCATCTTCATAGAGCCGGGCATTGTCCACTGCCAGAGCAGCACAGTTCGCGAGTTCTTCAGCGAAGGCCAGCGCCATAGGGCCGTAGCTTTGTTGCGACTCGGCCGAGATAAACGTGATGGCGCCCAGTATTCGCCCCCGAGCTTTTAAGGGAACTATCATGTACGACTTGAGGCCCATCTCACGAATGAGCCTGAGGTGCTCGGCATCTTGGGCGGCGGCTTCGAGCAAGCCTGCAGGAATCTCGGGCGCAAATTCTGGCTTGCCCGTGCGAAGCACGTTTGAAACACCCGACGGCGCATTTCTATCAGGTGGGTAGCGCCTGTTCAGTTCTTGAGCCGATGCGAGCTTGACCGGGTCAACATGAGCCGCTGCAACCTGCTTTGACGTCGCTGGGTCATTGCCTATCTCTATGGCGCACCAATCGGCAATCTTGGGTACTGCGAGCTGGGCAATGGTGTTGAGAGTCTTTGAATAGTCAAGGCTCGAAGCCAAGAGGGCACTGGCTTCCAACAAGAACTTGCGTTGCTCATCTGACAGCTTTTGCTCGGTGACATCATCATACGTGACCACACCAGCAACGGTCTGGCCCTGTTCATTGCGAACCGGAGCAGAATTGACGCGAATATAACCGTGCGTTCCATCGCCACGAATGATGTGAATCTCTTCGCCCTTGACGACTTCGCCCGTGGCGATGGACCGGGACAGAGGCCACTCGTGCGGTTGTATTTCTTTGCCGTCGGGGTGAAGGCCCGTGAAACGACGGTACTCGGGGATTCCAGACATGGGCACATTGCGCTGTCTGAAGATGGCCTCGTTTTGTTCATTGGCGAGCAGCAGCATGCCTGAGGGCGCTTCAACAATGGCCACTGCCGATGGCATCTGGGCCAACACGGCCTTGAGCTTTGCGCTTTCTGCCGCCAATTCTTTCAAGAGCCGCTGAGATTCCTGCTCGGCCTTCTTTCGGTCGGTAATGTCGCGAGTGAAACAGCGGGTGTGAATGAACTTGCCATCTCGTCGCAACACGTTCGAGGAAATCAAAACGTCTCGCGTGGAACCATCTTTCGCTCGCAGGCGCGCTTCGTAATTGTGAAGCGTTTCGTTTCGTTGCAGCCGTTGAAGAATGTCTTGAATAACGTCTGAGTCAGCGTGGAAATCAGAAATTTCCCTGCCTAAGTATTCCTCTCGACTGTACCCGAGAAGATCAAGCTCGGCTTGGTTGGCCCAGAGCACCTTTCCATCTTCTCCCACCCAGTGCAGCCCTATGGCTGCGTTGTCGATAAAATCGGCCAAATCTTGTTCGGTGCGCACGATTGGCGGGGGGACTGCCTCGTGACGCTGGGGTCGGGCACTCTCTTCGAGCGTTGGGGAAACGTTCTGAAGAGCGGGCTGCGGGGAGCCTGCGGGCGAGTTTTGGGACAAGTAAGCTCCTTCGCACGGCCTCAGTCTTCTGACAAGAGAGACCACCCTTAAAATCGGGCTCACCACAACCCTCTTCGTACATCGCCGACCTCGGGTATTTTAAAAGGGAGGTGCTTCAGATGCTCATAATTACCGCCTGGCGGTTAACACCGCTCGCGTTTGCACTGATGGTTATTGCGATTGCAATGCCTGCCGCAGCCGCAGAGCAGCGACACGCTCGGCTTCTCTACGTTCGGGGCTCAGGGGCAGAAACCTGCCCAGATGAGGAAGCGATCCGTCAGGCCGTTGCTGCACGGCTCGGCTACGAAGCCTTTAAGGCAGACGCAATTCTCGGTATCGCTGTGAGCGTCTCAAAAGACGAACACCTTTTGCGGGCTCGGGTTTTACTTGAGCGAGCGAATGGCCAGAGTATTGGTGAGCGCGAGCTGACCTCTGGGCCTTACGAATGCACAGAGCTGGCGTCTGCCATTGAGTTGGCCATCAGTATTGCGATTGATCCTCATGTGTTGACGAGACAGGCTCCACGCTCAGGGGCAACTCGTTCTCCGGGCCTTTCAACAGCCCCGACGGTTTTTCAGCAGAGCGTTGTACCCAGTTTCCACATTGGCCTTGGTGCGACAGGGTCGCTCGGTTTACTGTCACAGGTGAGCCTCGGGGTGAGTGTGAATGGTTGGGCCCAATGGGCAAGGCTTTCCCTTGGGCTCGAGGTGCAAGTAGATCTCCGTGTGCAGTACCCGATTGGGGGAGGCCAAGTCGAAGCGGCGCTTCTGGCGGGTTCCGTTGTCACATGCCTCAATGCATCGTGGTGTGGAGCGTGCCTCCTCGGGTCAGGAGGGGTGATGAGGGTTATCGGCCGGGGCTTCGACGATTCCCGGTTCCATGGGCTTCGAGCAGCGCGCGGTCTTTGTGATGCACGACCTCGAAGGTCATACGGCAACCGAGATTGCAGATGCCGTGGGGGTTCCGTTGAACACCGTGTACTCAGTTGCGCCCAATAGTACTCGATGACCTCATTGAGCCAGAGAGGCCCCTCGAGCCAATTGATATCGCCTCGATAGGCGATGTACCGAAGGTGAGCACTCAAAGACCGTCAGCAAAGTTGCTCGCGAAAATCCGCTCTCGGCACGACAGCGTTGATGCGGGTTTCTTCGAGACGAACACGAACAGTTCGACCCTGAAGGCTGAAAGCGCCCTGGTAGAGTTGGCCCGAACAGCACTCGTGCACGGCAAGGTTGAAGAAGCCTTAGGTGTGTTGAGCCAACACGAGGCGAAATTTCCGGACGGTCAACTGGCAGAGGAACGTGAGAGCCTCGCTATTCAGTGTCTGGTCAATTCACACAAAGGCACTGAAGCTCGTGTTCGCGCAGACGATTTTCGCCGTCGTTTCCCCCGAAGTATTATGCTGCCGGCGGTCGAGGCGGTCATCGAGTCGATTTCAGCGACGGAATTCGAAGTTCACCCCAGATGAGGGTCGCACTCTTTTGAGTTTGCCCACGCTCCCGTTGGATCTACCAAAGCGAGGCCGCGATTAAATTCGCCATCGATTTCAACTCGTCCGACTCGCAGGGTGTCGCTGAAGTCGCATCCGTTAAAGTTCCTGACTTCTCTGCCCGAGTGACGGAGGGGCCTCAGTCCACCGAGAGATGAGCGCATGCACTACGCCCGGCAGCCACACATCAATGGGCTCGTGAACAAAAGACAATTGTTTCTCGGCCAAACTCGCATCAAGTGCAGACATCCATCGACTGTTCACAACGCACGCTTGAACGGGGTCAATGCCTGCCTTGCTCGCCTGTTCCCAAGAGCAAATTCCCAAACGAGGCTGTTTCCCAAATGCGCGCCCGATGTGTTCGATAAATGTTTTCGCAGTGAGTGCTTCTGACCATGCGAGATTGAATGATTGTTTTTGGGCGCCTTGAACAAGCAAACCTTCAATCGCTCGAACGACCGCTCCACTGTAGACATGCCGCACTGGCGCATCAGGTTGAGTGAGCAAAATGGGACCGCCATCCATCATCCTCCACAGAATAGAATCTAATCGGCGCTTGTCATCTCGACCACCATGCACCATCGGTAGTCTTAATATTGTGTATGGCATTGTGCTGTCGGTGAGCCGCGTTTCAACGTCTCGCTTCTCGATGCCATAGCGCCACTGCTCTTCATCAAGAAGTGATGGAGACTCAGTCATCACCGGCCCTTCAAAATCAGACTCAGTGGCGATGAGGGGGCGAGGACTGCGGACCAAGTACACTTGCCCCGAGCTGATCGCCACCACGTGCCCGACTCGCCCATTCAGAACCCGAATGAGGCGTTCGGTTTGCGCGCCGTTAAACAGCGCAAAGTCAACCACACAGTCCCAATGCGTACCCGAGAGGGCCTGGTCAAAAGCATCGGTGGAACGATCAGCGCGTAACCGTTGAACTCTGGCGCCAAAGGGATCATTGAGTGTACCCCGATTGAGCAGGGTGACGGCATGGCCTCCTGCAAGCAACCGTGCTGTGAGTTCAATGCCTAAGAAGCGATTTCCACCGATGATAAGAATTCGCATGACGAGCGATACAGTACCCTGCACCTGAAGGACCTGCCCCATGCACATCAGCGTTTTCGACCTCTTCAAAATAGGCATCGGTCCCTCGAGCTCGCACACCGTCGGTCCCATGAATGCCGCTCGACGATTTGCTTTGAGCCTTCGCGATGAAGGTCTGTTGCCGAAAACCACATCAATCAAAGTTGAATTGTTTGGTTCTCTTGGTTTCACCGGCAAAGGTCACGGCAGCGACATGGCCGTGATGCTTGGGCTCGAAGGAGAAGAACCACGGACAGTCGACATCGACTCCGTCGCGGCTCGAGTGGCGCAGATTACCAGTACCGGCCAGCTGGCTGTTCTCAAGGAACAGCAGATCGACTTCAAGCCCGTCGACGCCATCGTCTTTCATCGTCGCCAGACGCTTCCACTCCACAGCAACGGGCTGCGATTTTCTGCTTACGCAGGCGATGACCTCGTGTCTTCACGCATCTACTATTCTGTGGGCGGTGGCTTCGTGGTCGACGAACATGGCGTGGCTCAGGCCGAATCTCAAAACGCCGCTCCAGCCCAAACGCTGCCGTACCCGTTCTCGAGCGGAGCCACTTTGCTCGCAGCGTGCAACACCCACGGCCTTTCCATTTCGACGTTGATGATGGAAAACGAAAAGTCGATACGTTCAGAAGCAGAAATACGGCAAGGCATTCTGGAAATCGCGGCCGCTATGGATGCATGCATGAAGCGCGGGTGTGAACGCGAAGGCATCTTGCCGGGTGGCCTCAAAGTGAAACGGCGCGCGGCCAGTTTGTCGCGAAAATTGAAGGCTGAGTCTCGCGGTAACGTCGACCCGCTCGTCATCATCGATTGGGTCAATCTCTGGGCTCTGGCGGTCAATGAAGAGAATGCAGCTGGGGGCAGAGTCGTGACCGCTCCGACGAATGGTGCTGCCGGTATCATTCCTGCCGTCTTGCAGTACTACCGACGCTTTGTGCCCAATGCCGACGATGAAGGCACTTTGCGCTTCTTGCTAACGGCCGCCGCCATCGGAGCGCTGTACAAGAAGAATGCTTCAATTTCTGGAGCCGAAGTGGGCTGCCAAGGTGAAGTGGGCGTGGCGTGCTCGATGGCAGCGGGAGCACTTGCGGAAGTGATGGGCGGCACCCCCGAGCAGGTGGAGAACGCTGCCGAAATCGGCATGGAACATAACTTGGGTCTGACCTGCGACCCCATCGGCGGCTTGGTTCAAGTGCCTTGTATCGAGCGCAATGCCATGGGCAGCGTCAAAGCCATCAACGCAGCGCGACTTGCATTGTCGGGTGACGGCAAACACAAAGTGTCGTTGGACAAAGTGATTGCCACCATGCGGTCTACAGGAGCCGACATGTCGGTGAAGTACAAAGAGACCGCTCGCGGAGGTCTCGCGGTGAACATCGTGGAATGCTGACAAAGACAACAAGTCACTGTACCGGTGCAGAGGGACCTTGGTCTGTCAGGGCGTGCGTAGTAGCTCTTGAAGTTCAAGGGAGTCAGCCATGGACATTCGCATCACCAAGACGACGACGCCTAAAGTGAAACCGCCTGAGGCCGAATTGGGTTTCGGGAAGTTCTTTTCTGATCACCTCTTCGCCATGGACTACTCGCCTGAAAAGGGGTGGTTCGACGCTCGCATTCAGCCCTACGCCCCGTTTCAGGTAGACCCCGCTGCGGGTGTTTTTCATTACGGCCAAGCCATGTTCGAAGGCTCAAAGGCTTTCCGCTACATCGATGGAAGTATTCGACTCTTTCGACCTGAACAACATGCGAAGCGTTTGGCGCATGGGGCTCCACGATTGTGCATGCCGACGCCTACGGAAGAGCAGATGACTGAAGCGGTCAGAGCGTTGGTGAGAATCGACGCTGACTGGGTGCCGAAATCTGAAGGCACTTCGCTCTACTTGCGACCGACGTTGATTGCGACGGAAGGCTTCTTGGGCGTTCGCCCCGCCACCAAATATCTCTACTTCGTCATCGCCTCACCCGCGGGCAATTACTTCGGAGGCAAAGGACTCAAAGCCGTACGCATTTGGGTGGAAACGCATGATGTTCGCGCTCCACGAGGCGGCTTGGGGGCGACGAAAGCCGGCGCAAACTACGCTGCGTCATTGCTGTCGGCGACCAAAGCCAAAAAACAAGGCTATGATCAAGTGCTCTGGCTCGATGGAAATGAGCACGAATTTGTCGAAGAAGTTGGCACCATGAATGTGTGCTTCGTCATCGGCAATGCGCTGGTGACTCCACCGTTGTCTGACTCGATTTTGCCCGGCGTGACGCGTGACTCTGTGTTGGTTTTGGCCAAAGAAATGGGCCTCACTGTTGAAGAGCGCCCGCTTTCTCTCAAAGAGATTCGTGCGGCACATCAAAGTGGCACGCTCAAAGAGGTGTTTGGTACGGGCACCGCGGCGGTTATCAGCCCCGTTGGTGAGTTGGCCTTCGCCGGCGAAAAATTATCCATCAACAAAGGTCAGCCTGGCGAGGTGGCCCAAAAGTTGTACGGAGAAATTTTAGCCATTCAACGGGGTTCGCGCCCTGACACGCATGGCTGGCTCCAACCCATTGAGGAGCCGCAAAAGAGCTGATGAGTGCGTACATGAGGCAATCGCGAAGATGGTGGGGCCTCCACCATCTTGAGTTGTTAACTGCCAGCAATCACCACTACCGCGACCAGTGCAAGTGCCGCGGTCGCCAATAACCTCATCGGACGCTGATGTGTGGAAGGACAACGAAGCGTCTCCTTCAGCTTGCCCCCCGCAGTTCGAGGGAGACCGCGGCCCGCCTGAGCCACAAGTACGCTGACTCATCGAGTGATATCGATTCACGTTGTTCTATTGAGAATGGCCCTCAAGCCATTCCCGCGCATGTCGCCTTCCGATGTCGCAAAACAAAGCGTCATGGCGGGTTTCAGTCTTGGCGGGCGTGAGCAACTTCTTCATGTTGGCTCGGGCTTCACTCTTTGAACCCAGCGCCCAGAGTTGTTGGCCATGAGCGCTCTTACATGAAATGGCAATGTCACAGCTCGTGTCCGCCTTGATGCCCTTCATGCACTCATTTGTGAGTTGAGGCAGTTCATTCCATTTTTGAGCGGTCGCGTAGTCAATGGCCAAACAAGAGAGGACCATGTGTCTGCTGTAACCGGAAAATTGCTCTGAAAGAGTCAAAGCGCGTTGATGGGTTTCAATCGCTTTTTCGGTCTCGCCACGCTCTCGCAAGATGTCGCCCAGAAGGCACAACACATCAATCACTCGCTTACTCTTGTAATTGGCCTCCTGACTGGTGAGGGCTTCCAAATACATTTTGGCATTTGTTTCTGCCAGTTCGAGTTGACCAGTGACGAAATACACATCGGCAATCGTGAGGTATGCCGCCGGTCGCTTGGTCGTGGGCGTCTTGAGAGCCTCTGCGAGACTGATTGAAGACCTCAGTATCGGTTCAGCCTTTTCGACCTCGCCTTGAAGGAAATAGGAACGCCCCAAACCCATGTACAGAGAAACCAACATCGGCGCCTGGTAGCCAAAAGCAGACAACATTTTTTGAATGCCTCTTTCGTAGGCCTCAATCGACTCAGGCAAAAAAGTACTTTTGCCATCATTGGCCAACACCCAATTGGCCATTCCTAAATTATGTAAGGCCAAGGCCATTTCGTAATCAGTCACTGTGGACTGTTCGGCGTTTTCCATAAATTTGACTGCAGTCTGAAATGCTTTTCGCGCCTGCTCGGTCTTTCTATTGCTCGCTAATGCTGAGCCCCATCGTGATTCCAGTATCGAACGAGCAAAATAATTATTTTCCCGGTTCAATAATTTGATTGCCCAACGGTAAGTCCGTTCGGCGGAAGCGAGATTTTCTTTAAAGCCATAAATGCCGACCAGGTTCAAAAGTGATCGAATGGCCAGACTCGTCAGACCTGATTCAAGGCTCAAGGCGACTGCTTGAGAATGGCCTTCAATTGCTGAGACAGAGTCCCCAGCTTGAGACTTTGAGACGGCGTCAAGGTAAGCGATATCGACTTTAAGGGTGGCGTTCTTCGAGGAAGCACCCAATTGTCGAGCAGTTTCAAGCAATGCATTCGCTTCTTTGTGTTTGCCGACTTCTGAAAGAGCGATGGCCTGATTGAGCTGTTGTTGGGCTTTTTGCTCACTCGCGTTGCTCGCAATGAAGCGCACGCCTGGCCGCACCGTTTGGGTGCAATCGCGTGGGTCTGGGAGCCGACTGGTCACATTCATGATGGCGTTGCCGGTGGTGGTTTCGGCAGTCAAAAGAGTGACCAAAGCATTGAATGCATCGGAAGCCCTCTGAAGACAGGCCTCACGGGCAGCCACGGTGGGCTCAGACAATTCATGGCGCACTTTGTCGCGAAGACACAGTGCCAAGCGCTGATCTGCCCAAAGCGATGCCCAATCATCAAGGCGGCTGATCAACCCTTTGGCTACGCCTGCAACGTCAGACTGTGCTTGCTGAAATCGCTCAAGCACCTGCGTTCGAGTGCTTTCATTCCAGACGCGTTCGACTTCAACATCGACCTCACTACACAGTTGAGGAGAGGAAAGCCAAAGCGGGGCTATTTGCAGAGGCTTGCCTGGGTTTGCCTTCGCACGTCTTACTTTTTCGCGTGCCGCTTCGGCTACCTTAATAATTTTGGGCGATACCTCGATGGGGAGCGGAGCATCGACGTCTGTCGAAAAGGCCTTCAAAAAAGCCGTCGTCGCTTGATTGGCTTTGCCTGCGTCGGCCATAACAATGCCACTCACGAGTGCGACCTGTCGCTCGTCGGAAGGCGTTGTTGCCTT
>JAYUVR010000072.1:0-13746 GCA_043753955.1 Archangium sp.
CTCGCCCACGCTTGAAGGCAATTCGAGCCCTGAAATGACCTTCACCATCAGCAATGGTGGGTCGTCCATTTCTCCTCCGTTGAGCACTTCAATCGAAGGGACGAATGCGGGCGACTTCATCGTCGTCTCAGACGCCTGCAATGCCGTCGCGGTGGCCGCTGGGAACGCATGCACCATCACCATACGTTTTAAGCCCACTGAAGGCGGTTCGAGAAACGGCACCCTGGTGGTGAGTGGGAATGGGTTGGTGCCAGTCGTCATTCCCATCGGTGGTGCCGCACTGAGTGCAGCCCAATTGTTGCTTAGCCCTTCAGGCGTCGTGAATTTTGGTGAAGTAGCGGTCAATGCTTCGCAGACGGTTGTCTTTGGCATTGTGAATGCCGGCCAGAGCACGAGCGGGCCGATGACGGTGACCACCAGCGGAACAGATTTTTCGCTCGCGAGTACGACCTGCAGCAATACGAGTTTGCTCAGTGGGAGTACTTGCGAAGTCGTCGTTCGTTTTTCGCCCACCTCATTGGGAGCCAAGACGGGCGAACTGAGTGTGACGGGAAGCCCTGGGGGGACCCAAATGGCGACCTTGAATGGGAACGCAATCAACCCAGGCGCATTGAGCATCACCCCCAGCGCGCGTGATTTTGGCGGCGTTGTCCTCGGTCAAACCAGTGCGGTCAAAACGTTCACTGTCACCAATACAGGTGCGTTGCTCACCGCGTTGCCTGTGGTGACGGTCGGCGGTGCTGGTAGCGGCTTTTCGCAAACCAACACCTGCACTGTTGGGTTAGCGGCAGGGCAGACATGCACCATCGAGGTCACCTTCGCTCCAGACACGGGGGCGAGATATACGCAGAGCGGTTATGTGCAGGTCTCGGCCACCATCGGCGGCACTGCTTCTGGCAGCATCACGGGGAAGGGCATCGCGCCTGCATCGTTGACGCCCTCGCCCACCACAGCCAGTTTTGCGAGTACGAGTGTGGGTTCGACGGGCGCCAGCACTGCTTTGGTGACCTTGCGAAACAATGGAGATCAATCGACTGGTGCCCTCAATCTCACCATGAGCAGCCCCGACTTTGCCATCGTTCCAGAGACCGGCGACTGCCGCGGAGCCACCTTGACCGCATCGGCAAGCTGCACTGTTCGATTGGCGTTTTCCCCCCAGCAAGCTGCCGCTCGAACAGGTACCCTCGCCGTCACCGCACCAGCCGGAATCAATACCAGTATTTCGCTCAGCGGCACGGGGTTGAGTGCGGCGCAGATAGCCCTCACACCAGCCTCAAGCGCCGACTTTGGGTCACTCGCCGTCGGTACTTTCATCTCGCGCACATTTATTTTGGCGAATGCGGGTGATTCCCCCTCGGGTCCGATAACTCTGGGTATGACGGGTACTGACGCAGACAGTTTTCAGAATGTGACGTCGAGCATTCCGGGCAACTGCGTCGTCGGTGCGACCTTAGCCGCCAAGGCACAGTGCAATTTGCTCTATAGATTCTCAGCGAACCTTCCAGCGGGCCCAAAGTCGGCGACCTTAAGTGCGAACGCGAGCCCCGGCGGGACACCTACGCAAGCACTGACTGGCAGAGCCACGGAACCTGCCACCTTAACGCCGAGTGTTTCCGTGTTCAGCTTCGGCGAGACAGAAGTCGGTACGGCTTCGGCTGCCGTCTTTGATTGGACACTGACCAACACTGGTGACGTCGCCACGCCCTCTCTGACGACGACGGGTCTCACTCACTACGCCATTGTTGCTGATGGTTGTCAGGCCCACGCGCTAGCGCCCGATGCGAGTTGTACCGTGCGCATTGCCTTTTCACCTGCTGGCCCCGGTTCACATTCAGGAAGTGTCACCGTGGGTGGTACCAATGTGAACGCAACCCTCAACGTCAATGGCATCGGAATGTGGCGTCTCAAAGTCGACCCCGCTGCAGAAGGCAGAGTGGAATCACTCGACGGAAAGATTACCAATTGTATCGCGGGTAGCGTGGCTGGCTGCAGCGCACTTTTTCCTGACGGTGCGAAACCGACCCTCAGAGCGCGCACTTCGAATGGTTCGGGTTTTCACTTCTACCATTGGGATGCGCCGAGTGAATGTGCACTTTCAGGCGCAGAGTGCATTGTTTTGATGAGTGCTTCGCGTGCTGCGACCCCTCGTTTTGCCCCCATCACTCACAATCTCATTTTTGTGACCAGTTCAATCGTTTCACCGGTGCTGGGCTCCCTCGCGGCCTATGACAATGAATGTAATGTCTATGCAAATGCGGCAGGCATCAATAACAATTCTGGCAATGCCTTCATTGCGTGGATGTCATCATCAAACGAGAACCCCGATAAGGGCGGTGCCGAAAGTCGAGCCGCGAATCGACTTAAGGCTGTAGGCACTTTGAAGCGACTTGATGGTATTCCATTCGTGATGAGCAAAAACCATCTGCTCAACCACCGAATTCACTCCCCCGCGTTCCTTGATGAACTGGGCGGACGCATTGTTGGCATCGAATCGATTTGGACAGGCACCGCCTTCGATGGAAGCCCCAGTGGTGACGATTGTGAAGGGTGGTCGTCTTCTTCAAACCCAAACCCTAAAGGCTCTGCGACGTATGGGCTCGCCACAGGTGGGCCGGGTGCATGGACCCGGGCCTTAAACCCATTGGCTTGCAAAGACAGCGCTGCGCGGGTGTTGTGCATGCAAAATACCTCAGATGAAATCATGGCAGAAATCACCATTCCCACCGGGGGGAAACGGGCTTTTCGCAGTCAGCCGGTATCGATGCCAACCAGCGTGAGTGCAGCGAATGGAATCTGCACCACACAAGCTCAGGCGAACGGCCTTACCGGCGCCTACGCCGCCTTGTTGGCTGCAGAAGGCACCAGCGCTGCTCAAAACGCACTTGTTGATTCAAATACCTATTACCGCCTCGATGGGGCTCGCATTGGTACCGGTGCTCAAATCGCTGCGGGAAATTTGAACAGTGGCTTTTGGCAGTTGCCCGACGGGAGTTTCCCGCTTCCCCCGAGTGATTCCAGCACTCCCGATTTCGCGTGGACTGGTGCATCAAGTGTTACTGCTGTGGGTACGGCAGCGACTACCTGTAATAATTGGTCGGGTACAAACCCAGCCAGCGTGCAGTTGGGCGATACACATACTTCGGGCGCGGCATTCTTTGTCGCTGCCACCACTGCCTGTGAGAACAAAATGTATGCTTTGTATTGCCTTGAGCAAAACGTTTCACCTTAAGTGATTGGTCCCACACGCGCGAAGGGCGAGTTTCGCGAGCACGTCGTCGAACTGGGGTTGTTGCGGCGAAGTGAATTCGCTTTCTTGAAGCGAGCCGATGGCCGCTAAAAATTGAGGCAAGCCTCCGCAGGCACGTCGTAGGCGCTCAAATGCAGGCCTACCCGTATCGTAGGTGCGGCTGCCGGCGAGGTCGGCGTTGTTGAATTTTCGTCGGAGCCCCAAGGTGTGTTGCAACGCGACGAGACGGGCTTTTTTGAGCGTCTGTTTCTCGTTTGCGCTTTTGGAAGAACGGTACACCGCATCGAGGTCTTCGTAAGCGAGGTGCATCTGGGTGGCAAAACGCTCCCGACGAGCCTCGGCCCCTATCCACGCTTTGGCTTCAGCCGACTCGAGACCTCCACGGCCGACCACGAGGAGCCAGGTGAGCTCATCAGCGACATAGCTGGCGAGGCTCTCATTAAAAGCAGACTGATTGGGCACGTAGACCGTTGCGTGCACGCTCTCGTGCAGAATGACATTGGCGAGGGCTCCAAAGGCTTCGGGCCCTTCGGGAATCATGGTGGACAGTACGGGGTCTTTAAACCACCCCAGCGTTGAATAGGCAGACGCAGTGCGCACGGTGACATCGAGTTGTGTTTCCTGCTCAAGCACGCGCGCGAATTCACGGGCCGAAGATTCCTTGAAGAAGCCCAAGTAGGGCACGCTGCCCACGACGGGAAAATGCCAACGTTTGGGTTCAAACTGCAGACTCGCACACCCTTGTACCACCCAGACAGCAGCAGCTCGATGCAGTGACGCGTAACGCGTGTAGTTGCCAGTCGGCGTCAACCCATTCAATTGCCCGTACCGTTTGATGGCCGGCACCTTCGCAAGCAATGCCCGCACCCGAGATGGAATTTGAGGGTCATCTCTGGTTTGAGAAAGCGGTCGAGCCGCGTGCAGGAGCTCGTATTGGCCCGCCGCAGCTTGGGTGAGGTAGCCGGCCGTGAAACAGCCGATGTGTGCCATTGCGAAAGGCAACAAGAGCAGCAGAGCAGGGTGCCGCATTCGGAGCATCAAATGTCCACCAGATGCTTCATCAACGTTCGCGCGAAACTGTACGCATCGCCTGGCCAGCGGGCTGAGATGTAATTGCCGTCTTCCACCACGAAGGCGGCGCTGTCATCGTGGTCCGTTCCCCGGCTCAGCAGGTGAATAGGCCCGCGCACAAAGTCGGCGGGGTCGGCCAAGGCGGCGCGTACTTCGTCTTCGACGTATGCAGGGTAGGTGCGGTAGTAGTTGCCCAATTTCCACCCGGTCAGCCAGTAGGCTGTACGTTCCATGTATTTGGGCAAACACGTCGTCTTTTTCCCTTTCAGCGCTCCAGCACGCGCTGCCACCAAGACGCCGTGACAAATGGCACCGACCGGCTTTCCTAAAGCAAAAAACTGACGCACCTTGTCTTGGAGAACTTCGCTGGCTAAGTATTGCCTCATGCCCGGCGCGTGACCTCCAGGGAGCACCAATGCATCGAATGTGGGGACCTCGATGTTTCCCCAAGGTACGGGTCTCAAGAACGCCGACGCCGAGGTGAGCTCTTCATAAAATGCCTTGGGCTCTGGGTCAGCGCCCAGCTGTCCCCACAGCACTCCGCGGAGCAGCAACGGGTCACCTGTGGGTGTTGCTCCCTTCTCTGTGCTGAAGGTGATTCGATGCCCAGCGCGAGTGAGCATCTTCCACGGCACCGCGACTTCGGTGACGTCAAAATCAGTATCGGGCAGCGGAAAACAAATGTGGGCCATGGTGTGGGTTGCCCTACTGGGCAGGAGCTGAGGGTCAAAGCTATAATAGTATTGGTAAATGGCACGCATTCAGGTCAATCAGCCGTTGTACGTCTGCTACGGCGGGGCTGGAGACATTGAATTGCAAGGCATCGTTCGCGAGTCTTCTGACGAAGAGACGCACATTACGTTGCCTGATGTGCCGACGCTCCCCGGATTCTTTAAGGAAAATTTCCCGGTGAGCTTGAAGCTCATTGACCAATTCGGAGTGCATCAGGGAGAAACAAAAATCCTTCGCACGGTGACCAAACCCAGTCTCGGCATCGTGGTGACACCTCCGGGGCAATATCAAACTAAACAAGACAGAAAATTTTATCGCATTCCCCAGGCCATACCGTTGCAAATTTCGGTACTCGCTGACTCCACCAAAAACAATGTGCGGGCAGTTTCTGAGGACATCAGCGCAGGAGGCATTCAGTTTGAGACTGAGCTTCCACTTGAAATAATTGACCAAGTGCAAGTTCGGTTTGAAATGACTTTGCGCGGGCAAAAGCCAGAAGACGTGCGGCTCAAGTCGAAGATTGTTCGGGTCAAAGAGCTCAGCCCAGAGCGCCGCTTGGTGGCGATTGAATTTCTTGACGTGAATGAGAGACAGCGCGAGCAGATGGTGCGTTGGGTGTTTGACCTTCAGCGCGTCGCCCCGAAACGAAAGTAGAATCTCGCCGGCGGGCTCAAGCCCAGTCACATAACTAAAAGGATTAATGGAGTGAGGGTATTTTGTAGAAAACACCCAAACGAGACTCCATTAATCCATTTAGGAAACTATTAGTTTGTGCAGGAAGAGTAGACTGTTGGGCAAGCTGATTTCAATCCGCCCGAAGGGGTGCTTTTTTGAGCAGTTTCGTTCAACAGTGTTAACACTTTCGGAAAATAACCAGGAATGCGCACCCAAAAAAGGTAATTGACATTCAGATCGTCGCGGGCAGTTTTAAGCAACGCGTTAACAGTAGGTTTATAGCCCGTATTATCCCATCGGGTATTCTCATAATTTCCATTTTCTACTTGAATCACCAGGGGTATATTTCCGGTAACTTGTTGATAATATTTATAAACACCCGGTGGCGATGTTGCACTTCCTGGGAACCACAGTCCTGGATCATCAATGAACACATCCGGGCATCCCAGGGCTATTCCAGTATTCTTAAAACTCTCTACGTATGATTTCACGACTGGGCGCGGCCAGTTTGCGAACTGGAACGTCATGGTATTCGGGAAGTTTACACGCGTCTCATTATTGATATCCAGCAGGTTCGTAAAATACGTATCAAGCTTACTTGTTGATAAAGGTACTACAGGCTCACTCATCGACGTTTCTGTGAAGCCAATGGCTTCAAAGTTAGGGTGGGAGTTGAATTCCTTTCCCAATGCTCGAACTAAACTATTCATACGATCATGCACTGCGGGATTCCACAACCGAATTCCATATCCCAGGGAGGTGCCAAGATTGTTATTTGAAAAGGCATATGAGCCCCCTTCATATGCTGCTGTTTTCAGATAATTGGGGACAATGACTTCATTCGAGCCAGGGCTAGATGCTTTTAATTCGAATAAAATAATAAGCCGTTTATTGAGTGCAGTAAGCTCGGTGAGTATTTGACTGATATTTGAGAAGTCATACACATCCTTCCCTTTTTCTAATTCTGCCCAGGCATAACGAACCATCACCCCGCGTAATGCTGGGGTCTGTTTGAGCTCGTTGTATATTGAATTCCTGTAGGTAGGATTATATTTTCCTTCTGCCGAAGCAAACACAGTGTAGTGACCAGGATGCCATTTGACTGCATTGGCAGTAGGGGGAGGGGTGCCGCAGGGTGCCAGAGTGTCAAGAGAGAAGGGCGGAGTTACTTGTTGCTTTAGTGGCCCCACAAATACGGGGACGGCTGAGCCCGTCAACTGCAAGCAGACTTGCTGACCCACTGCATAGGTAACTTCAAAAGCGTCAGAGTAGGCCGATAGATTATTTGTAAAATGAAGTCTTCCCGTGCCGGCAAGAGCGAGCGTGTCATTGCTCTCTTGGTTAAAGGAAGTGAAATTCGTCGGGTTCGCGGCAGAAACCAATTCTCCTTCAATTGTGGTCGCGGCTGCAGCAGGGCCGGCGTAAAATTCAAAACGCCATCGCTGAGCGGTGATTGACGTGATGTAAATACCTTTGGGTGTGTCAAGGGCGCTCACGTTTTCGCTTGCGGGCTGTTGATTTGAAATTTCTTCAGGACCACATGCACTGAAGACTCCAAAGAGGGTCAGGATGGATGCGAGAGTCTTGGAATAACTTCTTGTCGGTAGTTTTAAATACATACACTTCCTTGGATGGTTTCGGTGTTTCCCCAAGCAAGCCGATGACCAATGGCGTTTCTATTTGGTTTCAACCAGTTGCAGCGCAAGTCAGTCAAATAACGGAGTGTGCTTGGTCCAATCGACCGACACACTGCCCCTTACAGGCGCAGTGAGAGCGTGTAGGACACCCCTCGAGGAGAGCACCCGGTGAAGCAGTCCAATGCATCAGTCGCCAGCGGAACGACTGTCTAAACTAGACTCGACTAGCGTCGCCTTCAAAAGATGCCCCAGCCTTCGTGGACCCCTCCGAGCGAATTTGAAGAGTACCGACTCATCGGGCGGCTCGGTCACGGCGCTATGGGGCAGGTGTGGTCTGCCTGGGACACACTTCTCAACCGAAAGGTGGCGCTGAAGTTCATTGGCTCTCTTGCGCCCGATGCCGTTATTCGAGAGCGGTTTTTGATTGAGGCGAGGGCCATCGCTCGATTGTCGCACCCCAATGTGGTCATTATTCACCGCATTGGTGTGCTGGAAGGCCAGCCCTTCACCGTCACTGAATTGGTAGAAGGCCCAAGTCTCGATCTCATTGATAAGCCGCAGTCATCAAGCAATGTGTTGCGACTCGGAGTCGACTTGGCGCGTGGCTTGGCTGCTGCTCATCGCGCCGGCATTCTCCATCGCGACATCAAACCGGCCAATGCATTGCTCAGTTCATCCGGAGCCAAGCTTCTCGATTTTGGCCTCGCTAAATTTGCTCCGCTTGATGCGATAGAAGCAGACCCTGCGCCGCCATCCTTTCGCGAAAGTGCACCCTCAAAAGAAGTTGACCCCTACGCGACCCAGCCTGGGGCTCATGCGCCCAAATCAATCGATGCCTCCGCAAGCCCGCATCTCACTCAAGCGGGTTCGTCGGTGGGCACGCCTTTTTATTTGGCGCCCGAGTGTTGGGTTGGGGAAGGCGCCAGTCGACGCAGCGATGTCTATTCATTGGGTGCGTTGCTGTATGAATTGAGCGCTGGAGCTCCACCAGTTCGCTATTTGCCTCCAGGGCCACTTCGCGAGGTGGTGGCGAAGCACGCCAATCGACCCTTGGCTCAAGTGGCCGCGCATATCGATGGACGCTTGGCGGCTGTCATCGACAAATGTCTGCGAAGAGAACCACTTGAACGCTGGGCCTCGGGCGATGAATTGCGTGAGACGCTCGAGCGGCTGGCGCAAACACAGACGGCGCGAGTGCCTGAAGGGAACCCCTATCGCGGGCTCTGTGCGTACGATGCCGAACAGCGGGCGCTCTTTTTTGGCCGCGATGCTGAAATGCGTACCGCCCTCGACAGGCTCAGAGCGGCGAGTCTGCTGGTGGTCGTAGGAGAATCAGGGGCGGGAAAGAGTTCGCTGTGTCGAGCCGGAATTCTGCCTGCAATTCGTGAAGGCGCTCTAGGTGACGGCCGGCAATGGCAGACACTCAGCTGCGTGCCGGGCCGATTTCCCCTTCGTGCCCTCGCTGCTGCCTGTGCGCCTTTGTTGGGCACCCCTGAGTTGGAATTGCATCACAGGCTTTTGGTCGAGCCAGGACTCCTCGTTCGCGATTTGCTTCGGGTGTTGGGGCCTGAACGAGGCGTGCTGCTTTTTGTCGATCAACTCGAAGAATGGGCCACCCTGGCCGATGCGACTGAGGCTGAGCTCGCAGGGCGTACATTGGCTGAATTGGCCAGTGGGCTCCCTTCACTCAAGGTATTGGCTACCGCGCGAAGCGACCTGCTGCCCAGTTTGACTTCTTTGCCCGGTTTAGGCCCAGAGCTGTCAAATGCCGTCTTCTTGCTTGGGCCGGTACAGGCCGAACATGTGAGGCAATTGATTGAAGGCCCGGCTCGAGCCACCGGCGTACGATTCGAATCTTCAGCGATGGTCGACGAATTGGTCGATTTCGCTCATCACGGCGGCCCATTGCCATTGCTGCAGTTCGCCCTGGCCCGATTGTGGGAAGAGCGCGCAGGGGCCGAAGTATTGACTCACGCGTCGCTCAACGCGATGGGCGGCGTGTCAGGAGCGTTGGCCCGGCATGCCGACAACGTCGTCAATACGTTGCCTGCGGCCCAGGCTGCTGCAGCCAAAGTGATGGTGTTGTCATTGGTGGGGGTAAATGGCTGCCGACTCCGCCGCTTGGAAATAGAATTGGTAGGCAACGACGCGTCAGCGCGAGCCGCATTGTCGATTTTGGCGCGAGCGAGATTGGTGTTGGCTCGTGATTCAGCTGAGGGCACTGGGTGGGAAATCGCACATGAGGCGTTGCTGCGTGAATGGCCAACACTCGAACGCTGGCTCGCTGAAGATGGGCAAGCGCATGCGGTCAGAGAACGTCTGCGCCTTGCCACGCTTGAATGGCAACGGTTGGGGAAGCCCGATGAAGCGTTGTGGGGTGCGCCACGTTTGGCCGACGTTGAGCGCGTGACAATTTCGCCCTCGGCAGACGAAATTCATTTTCTGTCGGCCTCGAAACGCAAAGTGCGCTTCATTCGTTGGAGACTGCCGCTGTTCGTGGGCGCCTTGCTTGCCGCAGGCAGCCTCACTTTTGGGCTCACTCGGTGGAACGAGCGTCGAGCGCTGGTCGCCAAGATGAATGAAGAAGTGAAGCGGGCCAAAGAGCACTTGGCTCAGGCCCATGGAGCGCGGCCGCTGTGGGAATCGAAGCAGCGCGACGCGTTCGCGGCTTTTGATGTGGGCGACTACCCTGCCGGTGAATTGCAGTGGGCCGAAGCGATGGCGCAGCGAGACGAATGGGCTCGAGGCGTTGCCCTCGCCTCGGTCGAGATTGAAAACGCCCTCGCGCTCGTTCGCGCCGATGCTGAGGCTCAAGCGGTCGCAATTGAGGTGGCGCAGCAGCAGATTGCGCTGGCGCACGCGAAGAGAAACGCACTTGAAATTGAAGCCGCAACCACCCGGTTGGCCACGCTTGGACAGACGGTCGACCTTCGAGCCACGGCTCGAGTGAGCCTGCGCGTGTTTCCCGAACATGCACAAGTACAACTGACTCGTGAAGGTGAACCTGAAGCCAATGCGAAACCTTTTGACGGGCCCCAAAGCCTTTCGCCGGGCTCTTGGCGATTTCATGTCACCGCTGCCGGGTTTGCGCCTGCGAAATTGCCCTTTGTGGCGGAACGCGCTCAAGACGTGAATCTCGAGTTGCGGTTGATTCCCAGTGCCCAGTTGCCTGAAGGGTTTGTGTATGTGCCTCGAGGAACAAGTTTCTTTGGGGCTGCGGGCGATGATTCGGTTCGCCGCGATTTTTATGAAGCGCCGCCGCTGCATCTGGTCGACGTGCCTGCTTTTGTGATGTCGCGCTTCGAAGTGACTTTTGGTGAGTGGTTCAACTGGCTTGATGTCTTGCCAAAGACAGAACGTGAAAAGCACATGCCCCGCGTCGCTGCGAATACGGGCGTGGCCATCGGGGCCAGCCTTCAGGTGACCCAGGAAGGCGGAAAATGGGTGCTCCACTTTACTCCCGTCTCGCAGCCTTACTCGGCGAAGCAAGGAGAGAAACTTCACTATCTCGAAAGACAGTTCAATGCAGACCATGACTGGCTTTTGTTGCCAGTCATTGGCATCACGCCTGTCGATATTGAAGCCTACGCGCAGTGGCTTCACGCCAGCGGTCGCGTGCCCGGTGCGCGCTTGTGTACAGAGAAAGAATGGGAACGTGCTGCCAGAGGGGCCGATGCGCGCACGTTGCCTCATGGTGATGTGGCGGCGCCCCTCGATGGCAACGTCGATGTCACCTATGGCCGAAAAGACCGGGCGTATGGCCCAGACCAGGTCGGTCTTCACCCGCGCTCGCAAAGTCCCTTTGGTGTTGACGACATGTTTGGCAACGTTTGGGAAGTGGTTCGCCCGGCCTCAAAACTCAAGGCTTACGTCAGCAAAGGAGGCGCTTGGAATGTGAATGTCTTGGCGGCTCGCATACCCAATGATTGGGTCATCAACGCTGAGTTTCGACAGGTCGAAACCGGCGGCCGAATTTGCGCCTCCTTGCCACCTTGAGGTTGGTTTGTGTTAGCTCGTGTGCCAGGGGCCATCTCATGAAAAAACTGATTGTCGGTTGTGCTTGCGCACTCATTGGGTGCGGAACGCCAGAATCAATTGCTGAAAATTCTGTTGAAGTTGAATCGGTCAACCAGGCAGCCACGGTGGGGCAGGGCAATGTCAACCAAGGCAATGTCAATCAGGGAAATGTGAATCAAGGCAACGTCAACCAAGGCGCTGCCCTCGGGGTGATGGTCGTCAATCGAGGTTCGTTCAATTTCCGCACGGGTGCCTCGCAGACTCACGTTTACCCGAAGTTGTCGGGCTCCCAGCTGGGAGGCACCACGTCTTCCGGTTCAACATTATGGCTCCCCACCAGCTCGACAGCCTGGCCTCCGTTGGCGACCTTTGGAGTGCAGAAGATGGACCAATACGGTTCCATCGTGAGCCCGCTCAAAAACATGCGCATCATCGGTATCTCTACCGACTCGGGAAATTACGGAGCGGGCGATGCCGTCAACATGCTTGCTCCAGCGTATCGCCCCAGCTCTGGTCCCATTCTTTCTACCGTCGCGAAGACGGCGCCCTCAGTCGTCATCGGCCCAATCGGGTGGCCCACGGCGAGCCCTAATGCAGACATCGTTTTTTACCAGACACAGATTTTGGCTGACAACGGTACTTGGCAAGACTTCTGCCCCACTGCGCCAGGGCGACCTCCGAATGCGGCGGTATTCACCGAAGGCTATTTTGACCCGACGGGCGCCTATCGCACCACGAATACTCAATACATGGGCATCGCCTGTTGGGACGGCACGGCCGTCAAATGCATGCGTTGGGGCTACAAGCCGTGGAAGTCGTTAACTCCCACTTCGGGAGGCCCGGCGGTGCCGCTGAAGAATTTGTACACCTCATGCACGCGCGCGGCGATGGCGGACTACTGCGGTAACAACACGAGCTATACCCAACCCGAGACGCGCATCGATTTATGGGATGCCTATGGCTTCATACCCAAGTCGCCCATGGGAAACGCATGGACCAACGCCCAGGGAGAAGCGCTCGCATTCAGTGCCGAGAGTGCCTTTGACCCTGCAGGTGCAGTCTGTGTGGTGCGCGAGCGGTTGTATCAAATCAACATGAATGAAGTGTCTTGCCCTTCGACGTTCTATTTCAACAATGGCTCAGCGACGTGTACCAATGGCAACCCCTCGCTTCCTCCAGGCAGCTGGAGTTCCTGCGGCCCCAAAGGCACCGTCGTTCGCTCTGGCTACATTTTCGAGCGGGGAAAATTGAATGATTGTGTAGTGAATGCCGTGCTGCGCACCAGCCGTACGCCCCTCGTCTACGCCGCTTCGTGGACGAGTGCTTGCAATCACTCTCCCAACAGCACCGGCGCAACCTTGGGCTCAGATTGCAACTGCATCACCACGTCGGTTTGTCAGAAGCCAGGGTATCGGCCTGACTGGCTGCCTTGGTCAAAATGCTGCGAGATGGATGCGAATGGCCACCAAATTCAATTCAATACCAGCGGGCAAGGTTGGAACCAGTACTGCAAAGCCGAGGCTGATTGGTTGGCCAGCAGGCCATTTGCCAGCTGCAGTCTCTCGAGTACGCAAATGTCGTCTCAGTAAATTTACGGCAGAAGTGCAATGCCCAGCAGACCGGTAAAGCAGACGGTAAAAAGGGCGATGACACCCAGCAGCCCATGTCGAGCTGCCAAGTGTTTCCGCTGGGCATTGAGAAGCAACCCCAACCACCACAGTGTGACGAAAAGCACCACGCTCAACAGGCCAAACCACCCGTGAGCGGTGGCTAGAGGTTTCCACTGGCGAAGGACAATCGCTGAACCCAACCCGATGACTGCAGAAAAGCAAATCAACGCGCAGGCCCAGGGTGCAAAGCGAACGTGAAAAGCGAGACTGCCTCTGGGCGCAAAGACGCGTCGCAGTCTTTGCTTTCGTTGTTTGAGGCCACTCCTCAGTACGAAGAAGGCCAAGACAATCGAAACCACCGCCAGCGCGGGGTGCACATAGGAAAGAGACGCCACGGGCCACATCCCTACCAGGGCTTGCGCGCTCGCCGTTACTGAAAGCCTTCGAAGTGAGCCTTGCGTCATAGAAACATGCTGTCGTCAGTAACCCCCTGCGGCGCCTCGTACCCTCCTTGTTGTCCGGTAAGACACCCCAGTGCTGCAAGAAATACAGCGGGCGAGGAACGCTCATTTGAAGAAAAGACGTGGCGTAGAAACTGCAAAAACGGGCTTTTCGAAAAAGAGGAAGGCCCCCGTGGAACCTCAAGCGTCAAAAGCGACCGCGAAGGTGCGCTCCCAAGTCGGGGTTGACGTTCCCGAGCCAGGGCTCATTCGGTTTCGTTACGACAGCACCGATGCTGCAGATCCCGAAGTGCAAG
>JAYUVR010000073.1:0-4239 GCA_043753955.1 Archangium sp.
CCCAGTCGATACGAAAGTCTTTCATTGGTGACGCTCGAGGCGTTCGCCGTCGGTACCCCAGTCATTGGGAATGTTGAATCGGCCGTCGTCGCTGGGCAACTGCAGCGAAGTGGTGGGGGAATGACTTTCTCTTTTTCAGACGACAGTTTCTCTCACGCCGTCAAACGAGTGGGTGAAGAGCGCGCGACGATGGGGCAAGCAGGTAAGAAATTTGCGGCGAAGTCGCAGTGGAATGCAGTGGTGCAGCAGTACCTGGCTGAAATTGAAAAGCTGAGCAGCTCAAAAGCCCTGTAGGCGCTGCTGTGAATGTAAGCCCCGCTGTTCTCGGTGACGCATTGGGAGCCCTTGATTTCACTTCCTTGGCCAGGAAGTGGGCGAGCTTGGCACTGATATCCACATTTGCCGGGTTGCATCTTTTCCCTGCTTTCTGACATTGAGCTTGTCGCTCCAAAGTCAAAAGTCGCTTCGGCAACGCCCACTCATTTGAAAACAGCTGTCTCTCCATCGCGGTCACCTCAGAAATCAGGAGTACTTCAATGTCCTTGTCGCCCGAAGTCATTCACCCCAAAGAGCGCTCGCTCAAGCCCCTGGTCTTTACCGTTTCGGGTCTGGCCTGGGCGGTGGTGGTGTGCTCCTTGGTGGGGTTGTTCTACGGGCTATTGCTCATTCCTTTTGTGCTGATGGGGCACGCCTACTTTTTGGGTCACGTGCGCGGGCAGGGCGTCAGGGTGTCTGACAGACAATTGCCCGAACTCTACGCACGCATCACTCGCCTGAGTACCAAATTGGGTCTGGCAAAGGCGCCAGATGTGTATGTGCTGCAGGCGGGCGGGGTGCTCAACGCCTTTGCTACCAAGCTGTTTTCGCGTGAATACATTATTCTTTATTCAGATCTCATCGACAGCTGCAACACAGACGAAGAGCTCGATTTCGTCATTGCCCATGAACTGGGTCACCACGCCGCCGGCCACTTGCGCACCCACCTGTTCTTGCTCCCGTCGCGCCTGATTCCGCTCTTAGGGCCCGCGTACTCACGAGCCTGTGAATACACCTGCGATCGCGCTGGGCTCTTTGCGGTGGAACAACTCGAGCCGAGCCGCCGTGCGCTCGCCGTGCTCGCCGCTGGAAAATCGAGCTCTCAAAAGATGGACCTGGCCGAATTCGAAAATCAGCAGCTGGCCGCCAGCGAATTCTGGCCGGCGGTGGCCGAAGTGGGTAGCTCACACCCCTACCTCCCCAAGCGCATTGCCGAGCTGTCTCGTTGGCAAGCGCAGACCCAGGGCGGGGCAGCGCCCATGGTCGCTCCTGGTCGACCGTTCTTCAGCTATGTGCTGGGCATGTTCATGAGCCCACAATCGTTTGGGGTGCTGCTCGTCGTGTACATCGTCGGCATCATGGCCGCTGTGGCCATTCCCAATTTCAAACGATTTCAAGAACGAGCCGCTGCGTCGGCCACGAAGCCCCAGCCGGGCAGTCAAGAGCCGGTGCAGGAGCCAGAAGAGCAGCTCGAAGACGAAACTCCCTGAACCGGGCGAGGCAACTCGTTCGGAAGACCGTGGGCCCCGCGATGGGTGAAGAGCGCGCGACGATGGGGCAGCAGGCAAGAAATTCGCGGCGAAGTCGCAGTGGAACGCCGGGGTGCAGCAGTACCTCGCTGAAATTGAAAAGCTGAGCAGCTAAAAAGCCTTGTAGGTGCTGCTGTGAATGTAAGCCCCGCTGTTCTCGGTGCCGTGCAGCAACACTCTTTCTGTCGGTGCAATGGAGATGAGGCTTTGGGGCGTTGAGAGCTGTTGACTCCAATTGAGGTGCCCTGAAACCCGTGATGCCTTGAAGAAATTATTTCCTCCTAAGAGAAAGATGTCATCTGGAGTCAGCGCAAGCGACGGCGCACCCTCGTCACCGGCAGTTCCGGTTTGGAAGCTCCAAGTGGGAATGAAAGTGTCGTCGTCATAGCGAGCCCAGAAAATATCGAAACCACCTTCATTTTTGGAACCTGCAAGTACACCGCGGGTACGACCCGCCACGAAGAGCGAAAGCACCGCTGTACCATTTGCAAGTGTCTCTACGCTGCTGCGTGCAGCGCAAAATTCGTCATCAGTGGGGGTACCCAGCTGCAGCCCGTTGGAAGCAAAGAGGCCGTTGGCGCTATCTATCACGCGTATCGCCACCGCATCAGTCGCCCCTTGAGGGGTCGCCCCAGCGATGGCTCCGGTGGTGCTGCCTACGGCGACGAAGGTGATATCGCCCACCTGCGCGAAGTCGCTGAGAAAGTCATTGCCAGCCGTGCCGAACTGAATGGTTTGTCTCAGCGCGCCTGAAGCTTTGGCAACTTTCGAGACGAAGAAGTCATACCCACCGAGTGGAGTGCTCAATGCACCTGAAGTCGTACCGGCGACAAGGAGGTTGGCTCCGTCGGCCGAGAATGCCAGGCCTCTGGCGGACTCAACACCGACGCTGCTGATGCGACTTGACCATTCGACAAGTCCAGTCGAAGCATTGAGTTTGTAGACAATGGCATCGATACCAGTTTCGCAAGCTGGGGTGGTGCAACTGCTGGTGGTCCCGGCCGCGAACACCACGTCACCCTCGATGAGCAGCCCACGGGCCCCGTCGCTCCACGAGCTCCCATAGGCCACGACCTGGCTCCAAAGAAGGGTGCCGGAAGGAGTTCGCTTTTCAATGAAGGTTTGAGTGGGCGTAGTCCCCCAGTTCCACGTGTTGCAGCCGTAGGGTTCCATCTGAGTGAAAGCCAGGTAAGTATTCCCAGCTGCATCAATGACGCTGGCTGTAGGAATGTTGTTGAGCAAACGATAGCCGGCGTACACACCCGCGGTGCAGAAGGCCCAAGTGCCGCTCTGCGTATCTGAACGAATAAGCGCTGGCTGTAAGTCGCTAAAGAGAAGGCGGTTGGGTGCCCCTTTCAGGTCTCCTTGGAGTCGACCTTGGGTCGCACCGGAAAGAAGCAGCGAGACGGCTTCGGTTTGAGGAACGGCCTCGAGCAACGCCGCAACGACACCACTGGTAAGAGCGGCAGAACCCGAAGTGCCAGTTTTGAGGTCGCGGTTGCCGTTTGGCGACTCAACGAGCAGGTTTTCGCCAGGCGCCCAAATGTCGATGCCAGGGCCCCAATTCGACATGGTCAGGGGTTGGTGAGTCGAGACTCCGATCGCGCCTACGGTGATGGCCGTGGGCGAACGCGCTGGGAGCGATTGAGTGACATTGACGCTGTCATTGCCAGCGGCAGCCACGACGATAAAGCCCTTTGTAGTCAGTGCCGCAACGAGTTGATCTATGACAGTGGGCGTGGATGTGTATGCGGGGAGGGAGAGGCTGAGGTTCACCACGCCTACTTCGTTGAAAAGTATCCAGGTCAAGGCTTCTTGAAGCTTGCTCAGTTTTATGATGCCGTCCTCTGTCACTTTCACTGAGCCGATACGGGCGAACGGGGCGATTCCAAGAGTGCTACCTGCGGCAAGGGAAGCCATTTGAGTGCCATGTCCATGGGTGTCAACGGAGGCGAGGTTGTCGACGAATGTGTTGCTATGGAATTGACTCAGGCGCCCAAGAAGCGAGGGCGCACTTTTGTCTACCCCTGTGTCCACAATATAGATGAGTGCATTTCGTCCACCGAGCGGACGGCGAAAGCGGAAATCCAGGGCATCTTGCCGCTGATCAATTCGATCTAAGGCCGAGTTTTGATCGGCTGAAGCGCGAAGTGACTGAGTCTCGCTCAATTGAAAAATACCGTCTTCGTCAACGAACTGAACAAAGCTCTCAAATGAGACAGAAGACGCGACGTCTTTGCTCCAGCCATTGAACAGCGCTGTGGGAATCGGGTTTGCACTAGCCCGCACTGCCGTGCCGCCATATTTGCTCTGAAGAATATAGACATATCTGGATACGGATTCATCAGACAATCCATCGATAAAACGCACGATGTACGCGCCCTCTACCTGCCGCTCAAAAGTATTGACGATACCGGGGCCATTGGGAGCGGGCATCGAGGCGAGCAAAGACACTATGACAATATGAGTGAGCATTTAGACCTCAGAATTCAATGTTCATGCCTATGAGGCGAGAAACGAAAGCCGACGTTGTCACTTCGGAAACTGAAGAACGTCGAAGAAAAAGGGCAGGTAAGCAACGGGAAATCCGACAGCGTGACCGGCAACGCGGTTGGAGTTGTTCACAAAACGGAGCTCGACACTGGGATTGGGCAGCTGGTCGCCCAATATATCG
>JAYUVR010000074.1:0-2603 GCA_043753955.1 Archangium sp.
GGCAAGCGAGCTCCATTCGCGGGCCTCGGAGTCGATGGCAAACTGCTCAACGACTACATCTGGGTGAAACAAAACTTTGGGCACGGCCCACTTTCCAAAGTGCTCTCCGGCGCGGGCGGCTATTTCACTTCAGTCGCTTTAAAGACGCTGCCTTATTACCTCACGCATTCGAGCGCAGTGGAATGTGAGGTCATCAATGGGCCTTCCATCGCATATCGAATGAGCCCCGACGGAACACCCGCCGAAACCTTTGAGCCCGGAGCAACTCTCTACCAAGGCTCGCTCATCATGGCCGCCGCGGGCACGGTGCCCTATTACGGCTTCGAGCTCAAGATGTTCCCCTTCGCCGGCAAGCGCAAAGGAATGATGAATCTGCGTTTGGGAACTTTGCCGGCCATGTCGATTCTGGCGAACCTCCCCAAGCTGTGGACGGGCACCTGGTTTCCAGAAGGGCTGCGCGACTACCTCGTCAAAGACGCCACCATTCGTTTTGAACGGCCCATGCCGTTTCAAATTGCGGGCGACGCCGAAGGGTATCGTGACGAAGTGCACTTTGAGGTGTCGCCAGAATCCATCGACGTCATCGACTTCACCGGCGCGCTTCATTGAGCTGACGCCGGTTAGACATTTCTTTCACCCTCCGTCGCGCGAAGGCGGAGGCTTCTCACCGGGCTCCTTGGCCCGAGCCACTGCAAAAGCCAAAGTCACACCCGTGTTTCCCGAGCGATGGAGGGCGATTTCTTCTTTGAGTGCCTTCGTACCTGCTGCATCGGTATCGATGGTCTTCTCGAGCGCCTGCTCGAGCTCTTGATAGTACTCATCGAGCTCACTCTCGCCCAAACTCTCGATGAGTTCTGGTTCATAACCTTCAGCTTCGATGGCCATCATCGCCTCACGGGCCGAAGGTATGGGGCTGCCGACGCGATCTTTCCATTTCGCTAAGGCCTGCTCGTTGCGCGCTCGCCCGACCCGCACCATGACGGTGAGGCCCAGGCGACCATTGGCCACCAAGTAGCGCCGCCAATATTTGGCCACTTCCCCCGGGAGACCTACCACCCGGCCGAAAGCCAAGACGCCGTGGAAATAGTCGTCGACAAATTTGAAGTCCTTCGCCACGCCGTGTTGCACCACCACCCGCTCTTCTAAGCCCACCGTGCGCGCTCGCTCTTTCAGCGCAGCTGCGAGGCGAGCATCGGGTTCGACGATGGTCAGATGGCACGATAGCGCCCGGGTGATGGCCAGCGCTCCGAGACTCCCATGCAACTCGAGTAACCGCGAGGTGCCATTCCAATGGGCCAGTTGAGCGAAGCGACGCAACAGTGACTCAGACTGGAAAGGCCGGCGAGCCTCAGGCGGCATGTACAACGGGAAGGAGTCAGCCATGGTGTTGAGGGCCCTTACTAGAGGGGCCTAAACCCTCACAAGTAGTAGACGATTCTCTTGTCGGCGTGCAAGTCAGCGTAAATGGTGCGGCGTTGCTCTTCAGACAACAAATAGACAGTGACAGTGAGCGCTACGTAATGCCCCTGTTTCGACACATTTTCTGAAATGGAATCACGGCTGATTTCTGTGCCCATCAATCGACTGAACTTCTGACGAATGTACTCGCCAAAACCGTGCTCGAGGCGACCCATCACCTTGAAAGGGTAGATGGCGGGGTACTCAATCAGCGGCTTCGTGGGTGCGTCGTCACTCATAAGCATCACAAAAGGTTGGTGGCAATCTCAGCCAAAGCACTGCGTTCGCCCTTGGTCATGGTGACATGACCTGCGATTTTTTGGCTCTTAAAACGATTGACCACATGCACCAACCCATTGTTGGTGGAATCGACGTAGGGGTTGTCGATTTGAGCTGGGTCTCCCGTGAGCACAATCTTGGTGTTGTCACCGACGCGAGTGACGATGGTCTTCACTTCGTGGGGCGTGAGATTCTGTGCTTCGTCGACGATGATGTACTGATTGGGGATCGATCTCCCACGAATGTACGTGAGGGGTTCGATTTCGATGATCCCCAAGTCCATCAGCTCATGGTAGCCGCGCCCCGATTTCTTATCGTTGCGAGACAGGTTGAGCAGGTATTCAACGTTGTCGAAGATGGGCTGCATCCACGGGTTTAACTTTTCGTCGACAGACCCTGGCAAGTAGCCAATGTCGCGACCGAGCGGAAAGATGGGGCGGCTGACCAGCAACTTCTGAAAGGCAGCCTCTTCGGTCACTTTTTGAAGGCCCGCAGCGATGGCCATCAACGTTTTCCCGGTGCCTGCCTTGCCCACGATGGTGACGATTTTGAGATCGTCATTGAGCAGCAGGTCGATGAGAAAACTCTGTTCCATATTGCGCGGCCGCACGCCCCAGACGCCTTCCTTCACCTGGCGATTGAGACCCACCACGGCCATCTTGTCGCCGTCGAAGCGCCCCATGGCGGTGTGCGACGGGTTTGCCTCATCTTTGAAGAGCACAAATTCGTTGGGCACCAACTTTTCAAGGTCGGGCACCACCACTTGGGCCCCCGGTTTGTAGAGCTGGTTTATCAATTCGGCAGACACCAGCCGCTCGCTTATGCCCGTGTAGAGGTCGCTGATTTCGACTCGTTCCGGTTCAAAG
>JAYUVR010000075.1:0-19204 GCA_043753955.1 Archangium sp.
GACATGGGGAGTCCCCCGCCAGCAGACGACATCCCCTTTTGAGTTGGCGTTCTAAAATGCCTATTGGTGACTGAGGAGCCGTCGCGTGAACGTAAAAGCTTTGCTGTGTGGCGTTGTGTTGGGCGCCACGATTGCCTGGGTTCCCGCTTGTGGTGGTTCCGCATGTGGGCCGAGCAATTGTGAAACGTGTTGTGATGCCAAAGGCGCATGTGTCGTCGCTCCGCAGAATGCGGCCGCTACTTCGTGTGGAAAGACGGGCGGGCTTTGTGTTGACTGCTCAGCGTCTCTTCTCGCCTGCGATCCGGCGACGTTCACTTGTTCAGGAGCTTCTGACGCGGGCGCGTGCGACGGGTGTGTGCTGCCCAATGGCCAATGCAGCCCCCTTCAGCTTTCTCGTTCGTCAGTTACCAATTGCGGCATGGGAGGGGTTAGCTGCGCTTCGTGCACAACGGGGCAGCTGTGTACCAATGGAGTGTGTGGCTCCACAGACCTCAAGAAGGTGGGCGACCCCTGCAACAGCGATACAGATTGCCGAATGCTTGGTTCGACCGCCATTTGTAAAAAGATGACCAGCAGTGGAAACGGTACGTACCTCGATGGGTACTGCACTTTGGCCTGTACAGACACCGACTGTCCGGCCGGCTCATCATGTATTTCATTGAATCCGCGATACGGAGAAGGAGATTCAATTTGTTGGGATTCATGCAGTGTCAGCGATAAGTGTCGCGTGTCTGGTTACGGGTGCTATCAATTAGGAGACATCGACGCCTGTTGGCTCGACCCATTACCACCCGTTGATGCAGGCGTTCCCGCAGATAAAGTTGGCAACCCGTGTACCAGTGACAGCGCTTGCCAAAACCCTCCGGACAATGGGGGAACCTGTCTTCAGAGCGAATTTGGCGAGGAATGGCCCCAAGGCTATTGCACCAAAATTGATTGCATCGAGAACGAGGAATGCTCTACCGACGGTGGGGCCATGTGTCTTGATTTTAGAGGCGAGGCCAACGCGTGCGTGCAGCGCTGTGCAGATGCAAGCGACGGCGGTCGCTCTACCTGCAGAGAAGGGTATGTGTGCACTGAGTATCAAATAGAGTTTTCAGATGGTGGAGTAGGAACCGCAGAGACCGGATTTTGTGCCCCGCTTCCACCACCTGTTCCCACCACAGTAGGCGATTCTTGTACCGAGAGCGCGGCCTGCCAAGTTCCTTCTGGGGCTGACGCGCTCTGTGTGCCGGCGATACTGCCCGATGGCGGGCTCAGTGGTTTTACAGACGGGTACTGCACGCGCGTAGACTGTGAAGGTTCGGAAGACTGCAGTCAGGACGGAGGCGCCCAATGTTTGGTTTTGGGTTCAACAACAGGGTGCTTTCGAATTTGTTCGGCGCCAGAGACCGGTCAATCAGACTGCCGCGTTGGGTATTCTTGCTTTGGGTATCGCTTGATTGATGGAGGCGCTTCGCCTCAAGGCGTGTGTGATCGAGCTTGCACTGCTCCAGGGTTTCCCGGGTGTACCAGCGGAACCTGCGAGATTTCGACCGGCTACTGCAAATAGTCTTTTCGTGAGAAATGCTGGGAGTATTTGTGTATGCCAGATGCGCTGGTTCGTTCGTTGTTGGAAGAAAGCAATCTCAAGATTTCAGTGGCGGTATTGACACAGGTGGCTCGCGAAGCACGGCGTAAGCATGGTTTGCATTCCGCTTCTGCTTCGTTGTTTGCGCAAGGGTTGACGGGCGCGGTGTTGATGGCTTCGCTTCAAAAAGGTGAGGCACGTATCAATCTGCAGTTGGAATGTGACGGTGCCATGCGTGGGTTCTTTGTCGATGCCGCGGCAAATGGAGACGTTCGGGGGTATGTGAAAAACCCCCACGTCGAAGTGGAGCTCTCAGAAGCATTTCAGTGGCGCGCCGCTCTGGGAAATTCGGGGTTCATTTCCGTGCTGCGCGATATTGGGGGTGAATACTACCGCTCGTCGGTCGAGTTGATTTCGATGAAGCTGAGCGAAGACTTGAATCATTACTTCAAGACTTCAGATCAAGTGGCAACCCAAGTGGCGTTGACCGTACAACGCGAAGAAACAGAGGGCTTGGGGAAGGTGGCGGGAGTACTCGTGCAAGCGCTCCCCGATGCTGATGTCGGTGCGCTTGCGCGCATTGGGCATGGTCTCGAAGAGAGACTCCAGCAGGCTGTGGCGAACCTTCCCGAACTCACGGCGCCCGCACTCCACGAAGCGCTTTTCCCGGGGGTGCCTTTGATGCTGACGACGCCGCTGCGCTTTGCGTGCAGCTGCAGCAAAGAACGAGCGCTGTCGACCATCGAAAGTTTGGGCGTGAATGAAGTGCAAGACATTGTCGACACCATGGGTAGCACTGCAGTGACGTGTCATTTTTGTTCGACCAAGCATGAGATTTCTTTGCCCGATTTGTGGTGCATATTGGAACGCTTGGGTCGGCCTCAGCCAAAAAACTAAAATCATCTGCTACTCATTGAAGCCGAATGCTGGGCGTTTTTTGAGCTCCGTCCACCACCACGTCAGTGCCGCTGACCCAACTGGCACGAGGGGAAAGGAGAAAGGTCACCACGTCGGCCACCTCATCGAGTGTGCCCATGCGACCCCAGGGAAATTCACGTTCCACAAATTCGGTGATTTGCTGGGGCATGTCTTTCGCGCGTTGGGCCCAGGAGCCGCCTTCAAACATGACGCTGCCTGGGCTTACGGTATTGACTCGAATCTTCATGCTCGCCAACTCTCGCCCCAACGAATTGGCCAGGGCGATTTCGGCTGCTTTCGCTGCACCGTACTGAGGCCGTGGGCCGGGTCTCGAGCCCGAAATCGAAGCGATGATGACGGCGCTGCCACCGCCGCTCGCCTGCAAATGGGCAGCTCCTGTGCGAATGAGACGAGCCGAGTGCACCAGATTGACGTTGATTGTTTTGAGCCACTCTTCAGCACTGGTCTCAAGAAAGTTGCCTCCGAAGGTGCCGCCCACATTGGCCACCAGGCCATCAACACGGCCCAGTGCATGGGCTGCAGCTCCGACGAAATGTTCTACGCCGCCTGTTTCCAGCACGTCGACTTGTTCTGCGTAGACCCGTGCTCCGAGCGACGAAAGCGCGACCACCGCCTCATCAAGCCCTTTTTGCGTTCGCCCACAGATGCCCAGGTGAGCGCCTTCTTCTGCAGCCCGCCGAGCGACCGCGAAGCCGATGCCTCGCGTTCCTCCGGTGACCAGCACCACTTTGTCTTTGAGTCGTAAGTCCATGGCTCAAGGCAGATACGCCAAAGAGCCACTTCATGTCCCTTCAATCTCGCTTAGAGGTACTCGACTTGAACGCCGGCTGCAGCGCAGACGTCGATGTCGACAACCAAATCATTTTCGGGGGGCGCGCCAACCAATGCCACCGAGTACTTCAGATTGCCTGAGTCGAGGTAGGTGCCGAGGTCGAAGGCTTCACCATTCCAAGTGACTGAAAGGGGCGCCGCTTCGTTGCGCAGGTATTCAAATTGGCGCATCTCAAGCCCGCTCTCTTGCGTCGGTTGCAGTTGAAGATGCGCTTCGTCGACGAAGCCCAAATTTTCGCTCGGGTTGGTCACCGTCAACCGCACGGTGCTCAACGAGAGTTTCATGTTGAGCGTGTCTTTCATCTCCGCAGGAATTTGAGCGCCTAAATCGAAGTCAAAAGTCTTCTCAACTTGCATGCCTCGTCGCATTTCCAAAGGCAGCAATAGAAATTGTTGGCGCGCCTCGGGAGGAACGGCGAATCGCTGCGCGGGCAAGTGTTGGCACAACGCGGCAGCCTGGGCCTCCACGGCGAAGGGGTTTCCACAGCCGACGAGGAGCATTGAAGCGATAACGAGCGAGGTGCGGAGCATGGTTCTCAAGGTGGTTTTAGGGTTGGTGGTAGGTGGTAGGAAAAATGCCTGGCCTGGGCACACCCCTCAGACAAGGGGGGGAGGGAGTGTGAGGGGGACGCGCCCAGCCAAGCGAAAAGGAAGTTCAGCCGAAGCAGATGATGAAGCCCAATCGCGCCGAGGGGATGAAGCCTCTTAAGGCCAAACCACGTGCGGTCAGGGTCGCGCCATTGTCCATTTGAAAAGTTTGGCTGCTCAAACCGATGTCGACGTACGACATACCGGCTCGCAGGGTAAATGCGATGTTCTTCGAGCCTAATTCAAAGCCCACTTGCGCGTTGGCGAAGCCAACCGTGAGGCCTGAGATGGCATTGCGAATCGTCTTGTCCTCAATCATCTGGGGCAACCACGCTGCTTGACCGCCGAAGACGTAGCCACCATCGATGCCCAGAATGGGGCGAAAAACTGAAGAGGGGAAGGCCACCACAGTAGCTCCGAGACGCGCACCCGCTCCGACACCATTGGTGAGACCACCCAGTGAGAGGCGAAGAAAACGATGAGGGGTCACCACCAGCGAAGCGCCGATGCCGTCTGGGGCACCCACATCAACTTGCACCCCAAGAAACGGGCTGGAAGCCGGGCGACGGCCACTGTCTTCCAGCGTTACCCCTTCCGCAGTCACCAGCGGGGGAGCGGCGGTAAGGACGAGAGCGGCGATGGCGGCGGTCAGCATGAACGGACACCAGTGCAACCTCTTTGCCGCTCGGTATTCTTTCAAGTCTCAGGTGTTTGGGAAGCATGGGCGAAGGGTGCCGGGGTACCGGTGGTGGAGTCGACACCCGCGACTCGATGGAGACCTCAACACCAGCGTGTTGACCCACTCATTTCTCGATTCCAAACGCGTGTCAGACAAGCAAGCTGCACGAAGACACATCGCGGAGAACTTTGCGTGCTGCAGGAATGAACTCGAGACCTTTTACAGAGGAATCGAGCTTGGCGATCAACTTGAGCTCTGGAGTCAAGCGGTAGAGACCTTTTGATTTGCTCACCAGACGAGCGAGTTTTTCTCCGTCGAGTTTGGCGTCGACGCCGAGCGTGAGCACCAAGCGACCGGGCCCCCCATCGAGCTGACGAAGGGCAAGTCTGCGCAGTTCGATTTTGAGCAGCATCACCTCTTGCAGTGCATCGAGCTCATCAGGGGCGTCACCGAAGCGGTCCACACATTCGCTGCGAAGGTCAGAGAGGTCGTCAGCTGACTGTGCTTGGCTCCAGCGCTTGTAGAGCACCAGTCGCTGATGCACATCAGGCACGTATGTCTCAGGCAAGAAGGCAGGCACTGCGAGATTGATGTCGGGCTCGATGAGGGTTTGCGGGGCTTCGCCTCGTACTTCGGCAATCGCCTCTTCGAGCAACTGGGCATAGAGCTCAAAGCCGACGGCTTCAATGCTGCCTGATTGTTCTTTGCCAAGCAGGCTCCCTGCTCCGCGGATCTCGAGGTCGTGGCTCGCGATGTTGAAACCCGCGCCTAATTCAGTGAAAGCCTGCAGAACCTCGAGGCGCTTTTCGGCGTCTTTGGTGATGGTTCGCCCGTGGGGCACCAGCAGGTAGGCGTAGGCCCTTTCTTTTGAACGGCCGACGCGGCCACGCAATTGATACAGCTGAGACAAGCCGAATTGATCAGCTCGGTTGACGATCATGGTGTTGGCCGATGAAATATCGAGCCCACTTTCAACGATGCTGGTGGCGAGCAGCACCTGCGCTCGCTTCTCGACGAATTCCAACATCGCCTTTTCAAGTTCGCCCTCTCCCATTTGCCCGTGTGCCATCACGACTTTGACGTGTGGTACCAATTCGCGAACCAACTTTTCCATCGACCGAATCGACTGGACCCGGTTGTGAATGAAGTACACCTGGCCTCCGCGCTGCACTTCGCGGGTGATGGCCTCTTTGATTTGCGCCGGGTCAAATTTGTTCACGAAGGTGCGAATCGCGCGGCGATCGGCAGGAGGAGTGGTGATGAGCGAGAGATCTCTCATGCCCGACAGCGCCATATTCAATGTTCGAGGAATGGGCGTGGCGCTCAACGTCAATGTGTCGACGGTGGTCTTCAGCTTCTTGAGATTTTCTTTTTGCTTCACTCCAAATTTTTGCTCTTCGTCGATGACGAGAAGGCCGAGATCTCGAAAGCCCACTTCGCTCCCCAGCAATTTGTGGGTGCCTATCAAGACGTCGACTCGGCCTTCACGGGCCTTGGTCAAGACTTCGCGCACTTCACTTTGTTTTCGCATCGAAGAGACCACATCGACGGTGATGGGGTACCCATCGAAGCGCCGGCGCAAGCTGGTCAGGTGTTGGTGTGCGAGCAGGGTGGTGGGTACCAATATCGCGACTTGTTTGCGATCGAGCACCGCTTTGAAGATGGCGCGCATGGCGACTTCGGTTTTGCCGTACCCCACGTCGCCGCACACCAATCGATCCATCGATTCGGGCTTCTGCATGTCGGCCAAAACATCGTCGATGGCTTTTTGTTGATCAGGAGTTTCTTCGAATTCGAAATCGGCTTCGAATTGGCGAAAGTATCGGTCAGGTGGCTGAAAGGCGAAGCCCGGGTGCGCTTTGCGTTCGGCGTAGAGCTGCAGCAGTTCAGCAGCCATTTTTATCAACTGCTCTTTGACGAAAGCCTTGCGCTTCTCAAAGGCCCCGGTGCCCAACTTGTCGAGCGTGACGGTGCTGGGGTCTCCGCCGGTGAATTTGGAAACCAGCCGCATACGGCTGACAGGGAGATAGACTTTGTCTCGACCGGCGAATTCGAGCACCAAGAAGTCTGCCGAAATCTGATTCACCTGCATGGTGACCAGGCCTTGGTAGCGGCACACTCCGAAGTCAGCGTGAACGCACAGCTCGCCCTCTTTGAGATCTTTAAAACTGGCTGCAAAACCTTCAGCCGCCGAACGCCGTCGTCGCGTTTTTCGTCGAGCCCGTTGGCCAAAAATGTCTTCATCAGCCAGAACGACGAGATGACCTGTGCTGTCGATAAAGCCTTGGCTCACTTCTCCGATGAAGAGATGAGGTCCTCCCTCAACCGTGTGGTTGAACGATTCTTGATGAACAGTGGGCTGAACGCCGCGCTCAACCAGAAGACGTCGGAGCCGGTCTGCCTGGCCCGCAGTTCCGCAGGCCACCACCTGCGCGTAGCCTTCGTCGCTCCAGCTCTGTAGTTTTTCGACCAGGGGCTGCAGCGCGCCTTCTTCACCGTGATGAGAGGCGATGGCCTCTCGCAGGTCGCGTGTGCCTTGAAAACTAAAGGCGAGCGGCTCGGCGCCCACATCGAAAGACAACCCTCCACCGGTCGCGATACGGAAAGAACTCAGTTCTGCCTTCAAGTCGTTGTCTGACAAAAAGTGCGACAGAGGAGCCAACGTGAGCTCGAGGCGTTGCACTGCATCTGCATGACTGCGTTCGACGTCGGCATACAGCTCGCTCAACGCGCGTTCTTGCGCCGCAGGCTCATCGAGCCAGACGAGGGGAGATGGGTGCCACGCTCGAAGGTACGAGAAGAGGGATGTGAGGCCTCCTTTGAAGAAACCTGGCAGCAGACTTTCGAGGCCGCCGGCGCCCACGCCTTCGCGAATTTGCTCGAGCCGCTCGCGCACCTTTGAAGTGGGCACTTGTTGATGTTCGGCTGCGTCTCGTACTGAAGCTTCAGCCTGGCGGCGGGTCTCTTCAGAAAAGAACAATTCTCGCGCGGGTAGAAGCGTGAGCTCTTTTACCATGTCGATGGTTCGCTGCGTGTCAGGGTCGAAGCTCCGCATCGATTCGATGGTGTCGCCGAAAAACTCGAGGCGCACTGGCGTTTCGTGGAGCGACGGAAAGACATCGAGAATGTCGCCGCGCAACGAAAAGGTGCCGGCGTCTTCGACCAAAGGTGCATTGCGGTAACCCATGGCCGTCAGTTTTCGCGCCAGCTCGTCGCGCCCGGGTTCAGTGGCGATTTTGACCACTTCGGACAAATTGAGCATCACCTCGAGGGGAATGACTTTTCGAACCAGGGCCCTGATGGAAAGTACCAGCGCAGGAAATTCGACCTGGTGGGCCAAATGAAAGAGCGCGCCGAGGCGCTGGGCTACGCCAGCAGCGTCTGGCACCAATTCGTCCCACGGGAGAATTTCGTCTGCGGGAAGGCGAAGCACCGTGGGCTTGAGGCGAGTTCCTTCGCCTCCGAGAAAGAAAGAGAGATCTGTCGCTAAGGCATCAGCAGAGTCTTCGTCAGGCGTGACGCAGATCAACGGGGCTTTAAGCCTTCGCGTGAGCCGCGAAAGAACCCATGCGCGCGCGGCTCCAGTGATGCCCACGGTGCGAAGCTGTCGGCCGACAGAGAGCTGTTCGACAAGTTGGGCGAAGCTTTCAGAAGACATTCATATTGAGGAGTAGGGCGGACTCCGGAGCCGGTCAATGTGATTGCTCTGTTAAGCCGCTCTTACGGGCTGCTCTCTTCGGCATGCAGCTCAAGGTGTACGATCTGGCAAATCAGCTGAGCGTGCTGAAAAGAAGCCTGAACTCCTGCTCCAACTAGCGTTCATTCTCTTCGACCAGCGTTGAAGGATCTCGCGCGTGGTGCAGCACCCGAATCACCGCGAGTTCGTTCGTTCTACGAAGAACACTGTCCACGGGAAACCCTTCAAAGCGTGTGAACGCAACCCCGGCCAGTCGAGGGATTGCGTAAGGCTGAAAACCAGGCGTGGTCCGCCACGCTTACCACGCGTGCTCATGGCTGAAACATAGTAATCAATGGCAAATTATTTCAATTCCAACCAGCCCCACCGGCAGCGCTCCAGAGCCGGTCAACGCGATTGCTCTGTTAAGTCGCTCCTACGGTGCTCTCCTCGGTATCAAGCGCAAGCTGAAATGACTATGGCAAATCGCCTGAGCGTGCAGAAAAGAACCCTGAGATGAACTGAAGTTGGCCTTGTTCATCGACTTGGCCAACGTCAAAACCATCGAGGGTGCTATCGCCCGCAGTAATCTTCCAATCGAAGATCACCCAACCATCGGCTGCTGCTTTTGAAAGTTTGGGCTGAGCAGTGAGGTGGGCTCCTGGAAATTGTTCACGAAAGTCATCGATGACTTCAGACAAACCAGTAACGCCTTGGCCTTGAGCTGTGGGGTCGACATAGAGACTCGACTCCGTCCAGCCGTGGTTCAGCAGGGGTCGTCGCGCATGGGTTTCAAGATTCCATGCTTCTTGATACGCCTTGATAGATTCAGATGTTTCATCGGTGCTGGTTGCAGGGAATTGAATAATTTCTGTAATGAAGCCCGCCCCGTCAGAACGCACGAACACAAGAGAATGATCGCTCAAAGACAGACGAGCGACATGGTGATGTTTGTCGATGAAGGCCTTGGGCTCGAATGCGAGACTTTGAAGTGCGTGGTGTATGGCCACTTTCTCAGTATTCTTCTGATCTTCCGTAATGAAGACGACGTTTGGCCCCGTCAACGCCAAAGCCGCCTCGAGGTTGTGGTTGCGAAGGGCTTCGAGAAACTGGCCAGGTGCAACGTCAAGAATGTGTTCTTGCGTCATTCGATTACTGCAGCCAGCCAAAAGAACGAGAAGAAGTGTGCGCATTGAAGCCCCCTAGAATCTCGGCCGAATTTCATCGGCGACATGTTGGGCGGCGTTTTCAAAGTTGGCTCCGGCTTCTGTGTCTGGCCAGTGGGTGACGCCGCTGCCTCCGCGGCTGATGATTTTGATTTGTTTCATCGCATTCAGATGGGCTTCGGTTTGCACAAAGCCATACATTGACGTCTGATCTTTCCAGATCGACATTGTTCTCGCGCTGACGCACTTGTCTGAAGTCGCGAGGCGATATGCAGCCAAGCCTGCGCTTACTGGCAGCACGGCATTGATACCTTGCATGACATCTCGAAAAGCCTGTTGCCCCTGCTCGCTGCTGGTCAGCTTGAGATACGTACTGCTAAACACATAGTTCCCTGGTTTGAGTTTTCCGGTGGTGGCGTCAATGTCTGGGCCTGTGAGGGGGCTGGCATAAGCGATGTCATCTTCGAGCGTACCAGGCTCACACGTCGGGTCCTCGACTGCAGCGTCGCAGCCCATCCCCAAAAGACAAACAGCAAGAGTCGTTGAAATGATTTTCATGATGGCTCACTTAAGATTCATGGTGACAGCAGCGGTTTGGCCGTCGACCAAAGTAATTTGGTTGTCTTCAAACGTTGGCGGGGCTGCTGGGGGCAGTACGTTTTTGCTCGCGCCGTACCCTTCAGTGGGGGCACCGAAGACGTTGGTGTCGAGCTTGCCGTTTGAATTCTCGTCTTGAAAGCTGCTCAGGGCATACGTTCCGGCAGGAAGCCCCGTGTAGAGGCACTTCACGTCGGCGGAATGAGGGTCAGCTTGAGCGGTACCTCCGATGATCGGTGAGGGCCCGGGGTACCCTTCTGCGGTGACGTGGAGCGCACAGTACACCGTGCCCTTACCCACTTTCACAGACGAGACTGTCACATCAAAAGATGAAGTACCTGGTTCCAACTTCACGGTGGGTTCAGGAAAAGGGTTTTCGGGTTGGCCGCATGCTGCAACGACGAGTGACAATGACAGTACAAGATATTTCATTTTTGCTCCTGGGTGGGGGTGGTGACACTGGCGAAAAGAAGTGGGGCGAAGACGCGACCGGTTCGGGCTGATTCGAACTGCTCAGCCCGCGCAAATACGTGCACTGATACTTGTCTTGAATTGACCGTAAATTGGCGCAGCGTAGCGAGCCAGTGGCTGTTGCCCTGTTCGTCAAGAACTCGCAGATACACGTAGCTGCCTGCTTCGATGCGTTCTTGGACTTCGCCGTCGAATTGCGAATTGACGACGCTGGCGGTCGATAAAGGGTTTACGAGCGTTTGTTCTCTCTTCATCAAGGTGATTCCCAAGATGAGAGAGACGGTCAACACGGCGAGGGCGAAGAACTTCATGCGTCAAAGAAATACCGAGATTTTCTCTGCGCTGTGATGGGCCCCCGACGAGCGGTGTTGAGGTCCTGATGAGCGGTGCGCCCAAGGAGACGAACGGCAGAAGTTATGTCGAGTTTGAGAGGCCCAAGGCTCGTCTCACCGCTGGCAGTTCTCGGCGACTGACGCGGGCGACCTGGCCGTCACTCAAGAGCACTTCATGAATTCCATCTTCATTGCGCAATGACTTCACCGCCTCGAGACGAATGAGTTCAGCGCGATGAACTTGCACAAAGCCGAAGGGTTGAAGTCGCCCTGCCAGCGCGACCAGAGATTCTTCAGTGAGGTGCTCTTCGCCATCGGCACGAAAGAGTGTGTATTTGTCGCTGGACCACAATCGAGTCAGCTCTCGGGCATCGAAGAAACGCAGTTCTCCTCGATTGCCGCTGATGATTCGAGTTGGCGATGCCGGAGCGACGGCCTCGAGCACAGTGGCCACTGCAGTCGCCATCGCCGGTCGCCGCGTTGTGAGTCGAGCGATGGCTTGCCTGAGCCGTTCCAACGTGACTGGTTTGAGCAAGTAGTCGATTGCGTTGACTTCAAAGGCTTGCACGGCGAACTCATTCCACGCAGTGCAAAAGACTATGGGCGGCAAATGCGTAAAGCGCTGCGCCAACGTCACCCCGTCAATCCCCGGCATGCGAATGTCGAGAAACATCACGTCTGGGTTGAGCGTGCCTGCGAGCTGAAGTGCCGCTTCTCCGTCTGCCGCTTCACCGACCACTTCGACATCGCTGAGCTGCTCCAACATGCGTTTCAAGCGCCGTCGGGCCGGAGCTTCATCATCGACCACCAGAACGCGCAGTGTCATGGGCAGGGAAGGGCGAGGCGAGCGAGGCACCCACCGCCGGGGGCTTTTTCTAAGGCAAACCGGGCTGCTTCTCCGAAACTCAAACGCAGGCGTTCAACGATGTTTTCGACGCTGGTTTGCGTGCCGTGGTGAAGCGATGCACCGGGCCCAGGCCCATCGTCGGTGACCTCGATGATGATGTTTCCCTTTTCGCGACGAGCCCAGACTTCGATTCGACCTCCTTCTCGATGGGCAAAACCATGCAAGATGGCATTTTCAACCAATGGTTGCAGCAGAAGTGGCGGCACTTGAAGTTGCGCGGCATCAGGGTCAAGGGTGACTTTGATGGCCAAGCGGGTGCCGAAACGGGCTGACTCGATGGCCAGGTATTCCCGAATCATGTCGAACTCTTTTTGCAGCGGAACCAGTTTCGTTTTCGAACTGTCGAGGGCGTAACGAAAGAGGTCAGCCAATCGCTCGAGCGTGCGTTCTGCCAAGGCGGGATCTTCGGGAATGAGAGAGGCGACAGTATTGATTGAATTGAAGAAAAAATGCGGGTTGGTGCGTGCTTGCAATGCTTCGAGCTGTGCCCTGAGGGCGGCCTGACGTTGCGCCGCGGCCAACTGCTCTGTGGTCTGGGCACGAGTTCGTGCGCCCTGAATCAACAGCGCAGGGAAAATCATCGCGTACGACATCAACACAGACATCACCACGAATTGCGCCAATGAGACGTCAGTCCCACACACCGCATTGTGAAGCGGTCGAACCAGTGCGCTGACGAGAGAAGCCACCACCGTCACTGCCGCGAAGTGCACCAAAGCTCGCGCCCCGGGCGATGAAAGAGCGACGAGAATTTTTGGAAGCACCCGTTGATACAGAGGGTGCAAGGTGAGCGACAGTGCCAAGAAAGGCACATAGACCGACGCTATTTTTCTCAGCACCGTCTCGAGCGGCATCTGCGTCAGGTCGTTGATGAGCAGAAAAGCAGCGGGAATGGGGATGAGTACGTAGACCAGCAGCAGCTCACGGGGCAAAAGAGGCCCCGCACCGGGCGCATTCACAGAAATTCGGGTTGAACTCGGCATAAAAGAGGAACCTCAAATCAAACCATAGTCCGAAAATCGCCTGGTTCTTTTACAGACACCGACGAGCGGCCGTGTTTCCCCGACCAGTGGTTTTCGCTAACGCGATTGGGCCCGCCGCAGCAGCCCCTCGAGCGTGGTAGCGGTGAAGGGCTTTTCCAAAAGCGGGGGCTTCGCGGTCGCTAAGAATCGCTGGGCTCGCTCAGTGAATGTCCCTCCCGTCATAAAGACACACACCTGTCGTTGCGCTGGCGTGAGCTGTTCCCATACATCCATCCCTGAGATTTCCGGCATCATTAGGTCGCACAGGACCAAGTCGTACTGGAGCCCGGCTCCCATCAACGCCAACGCCTCGCGGCCGCTTTGAGCCAGAGTGAGATCGTGGGCCTTGCCTAACAATCGTTCCAGCGAACGCAGAATGGAAGCTTCATCATCGACCAGCAGCACCTTGGCTCGACGGCGCAAAGGGACAGGTGTGCTGGAAATTTCTGAATGCGTGCCGAGGTCAATGGGGAGCCTCACTTCGAAAGTCGTACCCGAGCCCAATTTACTGGTGACCGTAATAGCGCCGCCCGCATCTTTTACGATGCCCAGACTGATGAAGAGGCCAAGGCCCGTGCCTTCGCCAATTTGTTTGGTGGAAAAGAATGGGTCAAAGATTCGCGGCAAAACGTCAGCAGGTATGCCGCAACCGGTATCGGTGATGGACACCACCACCTGCTCGCCTTCTTCGCGAGTGAGCACAGTCACTTGATTTTCTGCCGCGTGGCCGTCGGTGATGGCTTGTGCCGCATTGACTAAAAGGTTGAGAAAGACTTGGCCTAACCGCGCTTCATTGGCGAATACGGGTGCCACGGGTTTCAAGTCGCTGACGATGCGGGCCCGATGACGAAGCTCGTTCTTCGCCATATTGAGTGAAGCTTGCAAAATGCGCACGATGTCGCAGTGCCCGCGCTGATGATCGTCGATGCGTGCAAAAGGTTTAAGACTGAGCACGATTTGTCTGACTCGCTCAGCGCCCTCAAGTGCTTCGGCAACCGCGTCTCGTAAGTCGATGAGGTCAACCCCGGGTATTGCGGGGAGAGACGCCAATTCTCCTTTGACCACATTCAGGTTGGCCAAAACAAACGCGAGCGGATTGTTGATTTCGTGAGCGACTCCAGCGGCCATGGTGCCCAAACTGGTCAACCGCTCTGCCAATCGAAGCTTCGCTTGCAGCAGACTTTGCTGCGTCACATCTTGAATGACGATGAGCTCTCTCTTGTCTTGGCCGGTGTCATCGCTGGTACGACGGGCCCACAATCGCACCTCGCGCGTTTCACCCCGCGCAGTTCGAAGGCGCAGTTGCAGAGGCGGCAAAGGTGCTTTTGATGCAGAGGCCAGCAATTCTCGGTAGTCGAGATATCGATGCACGTCGTCAGCGACTACAAATTGATCAAGCGTGGTCATGCTCAACTGCGCATCGGTTTCGTCGAGCTGCAGCAGTTCTCTCAAGCGTGAAGTCAGCGTGGTTGCACCGCTGGCCAGGTCTTGCTCGATGACTGCGAGCTCTGCCAATTCAAAAGCATCACTTACCAACTCACGCGACCGGCTCAAGTGACGCTGCTCTGCGAGGCGCTCGGTGACGTCGCTCCCATGAAGGAAGAGCGCTACCCCCAACTCGGGTGACGAGGCCCGGCCCACTTGCCACGCAATGCTTCGATACGAGCCCGCGGCAGTTCTCAAGCGATGCGTACATTCGAGACGCTCTTGACTCGAGCCAATCAGGGCCAGCGTCATCGACATGTCTTCGGGGTGCACCAGCTCGAGCAGGCCGCCATCGAGATATTTTGGGCGCGGCCACCCCAACGCTGATTGCAGCGCATCGTTGACTTGAAGAACTCGCCACTGCGTCGTCGCCACTACGAAGAGATCAGCCGAGAGCTCGAAAAAACGTTCAAAGATTCGCAGCTCCTCCAAGGCTTCCTCCTAGGTGACGGGTGAAGTTGCTCCCGTTCTTCTGTCGGTTCAAGTCGATTGGTTGTGAAAGTCGACAGATGACAGACCCTTAAGCCGTCTGACCAGTGTAGGGTCTTGTACTGTCGTGAACGGGCGAATCGCAGACATTTTGAAACACGGTCTTCGGAAATGGGCCTCTTCCATGGCCGGGGAAGAGCTCGACCAGCGCCTTGAAAAATTGAGGCTTCCGAATGAGTACGGCGTCGACCCTTGGGGCTACAGCCCTGACTATGCGAAGGCTGCGCTCGGCCCCTTTCTCTGGCTGTATCAACACTATTTTCGAGTCGACACGTTCGGGCTCAAGAAAGTTCCCGCTGGCCGAGTCTTGCTCGTCGCGAATCACTCAGGTCAGCTTCCCATTGACGGAGCGATGATTGCGGTCGCGATGCTGACAGAAGCCAGCCCGCCCCGCGCGATTCGCAGCATGGTGGAAAAATGGGTGCCCTCGCTGCCCTACGTCTCGACCTTTTTCGCTCGGGTGGGGCAAGTGGTAGGCACCCCGGAAAACTGTCGAGCGTTACTCGAAAAAGAAGAAGCGATTTTGGTCTTTCCCGAAGGCATAAAAGGCATTTCAAAGTTGTACTCAGAACGGTACCAACTGCAGGACTTCGGTCTGGGTTTTATGCGCCTCGCGCTGGAAACCGATACGCCCATCGTGCCCGTCGCCGTCATTGGTGGAGAAGAGCAAGCTCCAGCGGTGGTGAACCTGAAGTCCGTGGCAAAGATTTTGGGCCTGCCGGTGCTTCCACTCACACCCTATGGTGCGCCGTTGCCTATGCCGGTGAAGTACCGCATCTATTTTGGTGAACCGCTTACTTTTCGCGGTCGAGCAGATGACGATGACAGTGAGTTGGAAACAAAAGTAAACGTGGTCCGCGCGGCGATATCGAACATGATTGAGCACGGGCTCAAACAGAGAAAAGCGGTGTTCTGGTGAGCGAGCGGCGGCCGAAAGTGTTGGTCACCGGCATTTCGGGAAATTTGGGTCGGCTGGTGGCCAAGTTGTTACATCGCGAGGCGCACGTCATCGGTATCGATAGACGCCCTTTTGTCGGTCGGCCTAAAGATGTTGAACACGTTCAAGTCGACTTAAGAAAGAAGAAGACAGACGAAGTTTTCCGCCGCAACAAAATCGATGCCGTCATTCATATGGGCATCATGCATGACCCGCGCATGAGCCAAGAAGATCACCATTCCTTCAATGTGCTGGGCACCATGCGCGTGCTCGACTGCGTGGCCAAATACGGCATCAAAAAAGTGGTGATGCTCTCGAGCGCGAACGTGTACGGGCCTTCGCCTGAGAATTCGAACTTTTTGACCGAAGAGACGCCCTTGATGGCGGCCAGTCGTTTCCCCACAGTTCGCGATTTGATTGAAGTCGACATGCTGGCGCATGGCTTTTTTTGGCGACACCCCGAAATCGAAACCGTGGTGCTGCGGCCCGTGCATATCGTGGGCGCAGCCATCAAGAATGCGCCCTCAAATTATCTGAGGCTCAAGCGCCCTTGGGTGATGGCCGGCTTCGACCCCATGGTGCAGTTGATTCACACTGAAGATGTCGGCCGAGCGATGATTGAGGCGCTCAAGCCAGGTCGCAAGGGGGTCTATAACGTCACCGGCCCTGGTGAAGTGCCGCTGTCATCCGTCTTTCGAGAGCTTGGCCAAAAGGTGATTCCCATGCCCCATCTGGTGGCGAAGCCTCTTTTGCGCACGCTCTTTAAGTACCGCCTGGCCAGCTACCCTCCAGAAGAGCTCGACCACATTCAATTTCTTTGCATGGTCGACGGCTCACGCTGGGCCACCGAGACTGGCTGGAAACCGCTGTATTCCATGCGCGAAACCATTCGCTCAGTGCTTCCAGACTGACATCAATGTCAGGCGGTGCCCTGAAGCGAGCCAACTTTCTGTGGTGATTGGAGCTCGCAAACTATGGAAATGACTTTGAAAATAGCGCCCGCTTTTATGGCATTCTCGTTGCTTTCCCAAGGCCCGGTAAGGAAATTCCATTGGGGGATTTCCGACGCCCGTCGCCTCGGCCGGCCCCGAGACGACGGGCGGTTTTTTTTTAATGAGGGTCTTTGGGTTTGAGCTCTTCGAACGGGCCGTCGTCTTGGCTCTCGAGTTGCCACACCAAATCGCGCCACACAAACACGCTGGTGACGGTAGCGGTCTTTTCAGTGGTTGAAGGCAAGCGGTACCACGAGAGACGAGTCACCGCTTTGGCCGTCAACAAGTCGGGCGCCAATTTAGCGTCTTCGAGCTCGAAGTTGGTGATGTAGAGGTCGCGCTCATCATTGCTTTTTGAGCGCGCTTTGATGAAGGCCTCTTGTCGCTCGAGCACCATCAATTCAGCAGCCCCTCGAAAGTCTTTCCAGCGAATGCGGCGATGAAAAGCCTCGATTGCCGGCTTCAAGTCTTCCACCTCACCTTTTTTTACGCTGGCGCAGCCGGTGGCGACAATGAGCAAAAAGGTGACTCCAAGGTGTTTCATGCAGCGGGACGGTAGCACTCAGCTTGGGTATGGTCGCAAACGCAAATGCCAAAGCCGATGTTAGAAACGTATGAGCAAACCCTCGCGCAGGATCCATCGAGCATGGTCTTCGTTGAAATCGCGCGTGCATGTGTTGAGCGCGGCGACAACGACCGAGCCATTCAACTGTGTCAGCAAGGCGTCACCCATCACCCCAATTCTGTCGCTGGTCGGGTGCTGTGGGGCAAGGCGCTGATCAACACAGGAAGAGCGGCGGAGGCGATGAAGCAATTTGATCTCGCTGTCAGCGTCGATCGCGACAACCCACGGGCCTACAATCTCATCGGCGAGGCGCTGCTGAGAAAGGGCCTCTATCGCTCAGCGCTGCCTGTGCTCCGGCGTGCGGCCATGCTTCAGCCTTATGACGATCGACTGGCTGCTTGGCTCGACCAAACGAAACGAGCCTTGACCGGAGGAACGCCTCCCGTTCTTCCTGAAAACACGGTGTTCGATTTTGAACCCAGCGCTCCACCGCGCCAAGAAGTTCAGCGCGAGCTTCCTCGTGCAGAAGAGCGCCCGCAGAAAGAAATTGAGAGTCAGGCTGAGCCAGTTCCGCTCGAGAATTCGCCGACGGTGGTGTTGAACGGCTTGCCTGAAGAAACGCCACCTCCCAACAATCGGCGCATCACCGAAGAGCTGCCTATCGTTCAGGCGATGAGCGAGCCTCCTGACCCATTCAAGGTCGTCGCCGGCAGCGCCATTCAACCCAACGCCTTGCAAAGTTTGACGGCCAGTCCTTTTGCTCAGGAAAACTCGCTCGAAGCGCCGCCCATCGTGACGGCAGGTGTTGATGACCATGCTCTTGATGGTGCTGACGAGGGCTACATACCGACACAGCCTGAAGCAGCGGCCACGAATTCTTCGAAAGGCGGGCTGCTTGACGAGATTCCCGATGAGCCCGACGAGCCACCACCTCCGGTTGCTCACGGAGGGGCACAAAACCCTGAAGCCGCTGAGGCCATTGCAAAGGCATATGAACGCGAATTGCGAGCCAAGCTTGAGGTGAACAAACAGAAGAAGACCTTCTGGCAGGCGCATGGCCTCAAGTTGATTGCCACCGCCGCTGCCGTGGTTCTTCTGGGAGGTCTGGGCGGTTCATTTTGGGTGACGCGCCTCAAAAATAAGGGGGAAACGCTCGACAGCGCCGTTGCCAAAGGCCTTTCAGCGATTAATGCAGACACACTTGAGCAGTATCGCCTGGCCATCGTTTCACTCGAACACGCTCGCGAGATGGACGAGGGCAACCCAGAAGTGATGGCGCTGCTTGGCTACGCTCATGCTGTTTTGTTTGCAGAGCACGGGCGCGCAGAAGCGCATCGAACGGCAGCTGTCGAAGCCTTCGGCACTGCGGCCGTGCGTGATGCTCGACCCGATTTGGCGCTGGTCGTCGAGTTTTTGGTTGCCAACGATGCGTCGCAAGCCGGAGCTCGACAACAACTGGTGGGTTCGAGTTTAGAAAAAGCGGCGGTGCAAGCTCAGGCCGGGCGACTGTTGTTGATCGACCTCAAGTACGACGAAGCGCTGAGTCGGCTCAAGAAAGCCACCGAGTTGGACCCCCGCAACACTCGGGCGTTGGTTTCTTTAGGTGACTACTATTTGGCCTTCGAAGACTGGGACAACATGCTCGAGATGCTTTCGAGTGCGCAGGCGCTCTCTCCGTATCACCCTGCTCGCGTCATCGGTCATGCGGAAGCTCGTCTTGAGCTGGGGAAAGAAGTGCGTGAAGCCTTGGTCGATCTTGAGAGCTTGCCGAAGTCAGCACAAGTGCCCCCGGCTCTCGAAGGAAAGTACGCGTTGATGTTGGGGCGGGCTTTGGCTGCGAATGGGAAACACAAAGAAGCGCTTCAGACGCTCGAAGCGGGCCAACTCAAAGACCCAGCGCATGCACTCGAGTTTGCCCTCGCATTAGGGAACGCCCAACGAATGGCCGGTCAAATGGC
>JAYUVR010000076.1:0-13400 GCA_043753955.1 Archangium sp.
CCCAGGTGGCGGAATTGGTAGACGCGCTAGATTCAGGGTCTAGTACTGGCAACAGTGTGGAGGTTCGAGTCCTCTCCTGGGCACAGGGGGAATCGGTGAGAGCCGATTCCCCCTTTTTCTATGTCGAGATTTCGATGAAAAATCTGATTTTCTTCATCCTCCTCATCCGTTGTGTGCTGGTAGTTACTTAGTCTTACCTAAGCCCGGGTTCGGCTCAATAGAGCGCGTTTCGAATCTCTCAATCGCCGAGGCATTCAATGCATGCATCAATGGCCGCTGTTTTCTCGGTGAAAAGCGAGGCGGGCTTGCGAAAAAAGAGTCTGGCTGTTGGGCCCCGACTCGTTGATTTAACGAGTCGCGATCACCCGTCTTCAAGTCGAGGTCTTGTCGAGCGGGTCCACGAAGCATAAAAAGGGACTGTGCACGCCACAAATTCCGGGCTTGAAGTGAAGCGCTATGCCCGAGCCCAAAACACCAGCCTGCGAAGGCAGTCGGTTCGATGTTACTTAATGCGCTTCTTCCCACAGCTGTTCATGATTGCGCTTCTCGAACCGACAGTCGTTTGGGCCATCGCCATCACTCAAGTCCCCCAAGTCAACGTGGGCGGCCAACAAGTGACAATTTACTGGAAGACTGATGTGTCCACTTCGACAGAGGTGGCTTGGGGCCTCGCCTCGGCGGCTTCTTTTATCGAGTACTCCAACCGAAGCAGCTTCCCGGAGCTGGCGGGCCTCAACCACAGTCGCACACTTCGAAGCATTTCGCCCGGAACCTATTTTTACCGAGTGCGAAGTTCAGATGGAATAAATTCCGTACAGTCCGCTGAAGGTACTCTCGTGGTGCCTGCAAGCGAGGCGTTCCCCTTTGGGCGTCTGTCCTTTGATGGTGTGGTGCGAGCCATAGCGAGGGAAGCAAACACTTGGTACCTGGGAGGCGAGTTCACGAGCGTTGGGGAAAACACCGGCGGGGATGTTTTTGTTGATTTGACGACAGGTGTTGTGGCGCGATCAGATTTTCCGGAGGTGGATGGCGAGGTTCAAGCCATAGCTCCAGATGGTGTGGGGGGATTCTATATCGGGGGCGATTTCAGGGCAGTTGGTGGCCTTGCTCGCAACAACCTTGCTCATCTCCTTTCGGACCGCGGTGTGGACCCTGACTGGCATCCAAGCGTCGACGGCCGCGTGGGTGCCTTGGCTGTGTCGGCGGGCACTGTGTACGTTGGCGGCAACTTTACTGTCGCCAATGGAACCACCACTCGTAACTATTTTGCCGCGATGGACGCTACAACTGGGGCCCTGACGCCATGGAATCCCAATGTCAACAACCCTGTATTTGCTTTGAAGGTTTCGGGCAGTGCAGTGTACCTCGGCGGCTCTTTCACCGCTGCAAATGGTACCCCTCGCCATCATGCAGCTGCGGTCGATGTCACCACGGGCACGCTCGCGGCATGGAATCCTGACGTCAATGACAAGGTGTCCGCCATGGCGGTGTCAGGCAACACGGTGTACCTGGGTGGCGGCTTCACCTCTGCCAATGGAGCCTCTACTCGAAACTTTGCGGCCGCGGTGGATGCGATCAGTGGCACGCTGACCGCTTGGAATCCCAACCTCAACGGGTGGGTGGCTGCCCTCGCGGTCTCAGGTAATACGGTATACCTCGGAGGCGACTTCACATCCGCCAATGGGGGCACGCCACGCGGGCGTGCGGCCGCAGTCGACACCACTACGGGCACCCTCCTTTCCTGGAATCCCACCTTCAACGCTTGGGTGGTGTCTTTGGCTGCATCAGGAAACACAGTGTACGTGGGGGGAAGCTTTTCCACCGTAAATGGAGGGATCCAACGTAAGGCTGCTGCAGTCGACGCGACGACCGGGACCCCCATGTCTTGGAATCCCAATCTTGATGGTTGGGTGCTGGCGCTGGCGGTATCAACAAGCTCGGTGCACCTGGGTGGCAGTTTCAGAACCGCCAATGGATCTGCTCGAAATCATGCCGCCGCAGTGGACGCCACCACCGGTGCACTCTCCCTTTGGAATCCGAATCTCGACGGGTGGGTCACTGCACTGGCGGTTTCTGGAAACACTGTGTACCTCGGTGGTGGCTTTACGACTGCAAATGGGGGCACTGCTCGCAAATATGTAGCCGCAGTGGACGCCACGACCGCTGAGCTCACAGCCTGGAATGCAGATTTGAATGGCGGAGTCATGGCCGTCGCGGTGTCGGAAAGCAAGGTGTACTTGGGGGGCGAATTCACAACTGCGAAGGGGGGCATCCCTCGAGGCTATGCAGCCGTGGTCGACGCCACCACCGCCGAGGTCGGACCTTGGAATCCCAACCTCAACGGGTGGGTGGCTGCCATCGCGATCTCAGGTAATGCGGTCTACCTCGGAGGCGACTTCACTTCGATAAATGAAGGTATCAGTCGAAACCGCGCAGCCGCCGTGGACGCAACGACCGGCGTCGTCGCTGCCTGGAATCCCAGCGTCAACGGCCGTGTTCGTACCTTGGCAGTTTCAGATGAAACTGTGTACCTGGGGGGTGACTTTACCTCTGTCTCCGGAGGCAAAATTCGTAATAACGCAGCGGCAGTTGACGCCGTCATCGGCTCGCCCACAGCCTGGAATCCTAACCTCAACGGAGAAGTAGTCGCCCTGGCGGTGTCGGGGAGCAGTGTGTACTTGGGCGGTCTCTTTACGACGGCGGGAAGCACCACTCGCAAACACGCTGCTGCGGTGAATTCGACCACCGGTACCCTCTCCCCATGGAGTCCGGACCCGTACGGTTGGGTTTATGCATTCGCTGTCGATTGTGAAATTGGAGGTATTGCGATGGGGGGAGGGGATTTTGGCTCTCGCATAGGCTTTGCGATTGTTAAGGAGGAGGCAGGTACGTGTACCCGTACCCCGCTTGATGCTGGAGTCACAGATGCTGGAGTCACAGATGCTGGAGTCATAGACGCTGGAGTCATAGACGCTGGAGTCACAGACGCTGGAGTCACAGACGCTGGTTTCGGTGATGCGGGTCTTGCTGATGCGGGTAGTTTCAAAGAGCCCGATGGTGGTGCGACTCCTCAAAGCTGCGGATGCAGTTCAGTTGACGTAAGCCTGTACGCATTGTTGATTGCCGGCCAGCGAATTGTGTCAAACCTGTTGACAAGGAGGAGAAGGACAAATCGCTAAAGAACAGGGGCGCGCTGAGATGCCCTTTTGAAATTCGCAAGTCTCCTTGCTTCAGCCCAGAAGATTTCGGTGAGCGTGTTCAGTCGGTGATTTCGTGCCCACTCCGTTGCGTAAGTGACCCATCTGGTGGGCGGGACTTCGGCGTCAGCGAGAGAAATTGATTGAGCGAGTGGCTTTTTTTCTATGTCGAGGTTTCGATGAAAAATCTGATTTTCTTCATCCTCCTCAGCAGTTGTGAGGCTCCAACTGGTGACGATCTCGTCGGTAGCGTGGTGAGCGTCGAAGTCACCACCCAGCTTGACACCTGCCAGCCGGCGAGATTCTTAGGCGACGCCGGAGTGCAATTCATCGCCACTCGCGACAATGGAGAAGTGGTGTTCACCGTGAGTCAGCAGGCTCAATTTGGCCCCGCGGCAGATGGAGTCGTGTTGCCAGGGCTGCGGCGATTGGCCCTTGGTTCCCCCGATGGCGGGAGTACTCAATTGGGCACCAATGAGCACTGCACGGGGGCTTTTGCGAATTGGTCGAGAACACCCGATGGGCTGCGTCTGACTCAAGAGTGGCCTGGCATTGATCTCTGCCCCGAAGGGCCCGCCTGGTTTCCTCAAAAACGCTGCGAATCAATTCGCCGATTCGTGATGACCGAAGTCGGCACTTGCCCTTTGCGGTGCGTCAAAATTCTAGACGCCGCCGAAATTGAGTGCTCGTGCTGAAAGTTGTCTTTCAAAGTTCCAACCGCGCCGAAGCAGAACTGGTGCGGGCGCGCCTCGAAGGAGCAGGCTTCAACCCCAGTCTGCTGGGCGCCGCTCAGCACAGCAGCCTCATGCCGATGTTGCTTGAGCTTCAAAGCGACGTGGCAGTGCCCGAAAACCAACTGGAGGCAGCCCAAGAATTTCTGCTCGAATCGCGCCTCAAGCTCGACGGCACCGCCGCTACGGGTGAACTCGAAGAGGGCTCTGTGTGCGCAGTACATGAGCAACCGGCCGTGGCGGCTTGTGAGCGCTGTGGCTGTTTTTTGTGTGCACAATGCGGCTCTCTCGGTATGCCGCCGCTGTGTGAAGACTGCGTCTTTCGGGCAGAAAAACCGCGTCAGCGCCCGCGCTGGGTGACTTTAGTCGCTCGAGTCTCGGTGCTGGTGTGGTTCGTGCCTCTCGCGGTGGGGGCACTACTGACGTTGCTCTATTTTCTCAGAGCCTTGTTTTAAACACTACAGCACATCGAGCCAGCTCTTTAACTCGGGCTGTCGTGTCACTTCGCCTTGCAGGCCACGCTCGGGCGAAACCGCAACGGCGTAAATGTCTCTTGCGCGCAGTGCATCTGTCAATTCGCGTTGCGCTGCCTCATGCGGGGCAAATATCACCGCCCCGTCACCACCACCTGCCCCACTCTGTTTCCCCACGCACCCGAAAGTTCGCGCGAGCAAAAGAATGCGCTCGAGTGCTTCATCTCGCGTCACGCCTAATTCCCACAGCAATGCCTGCAGTTCATTGCTCGCCGCTTCCACCGCGCCAAAGTCTTTGCGTAAAAGCCCATGCTCAAGTGCGTCACCCAGCCCGTCAGAGCGTTCAACAAAACGCAGTCGCCCTTTGGTATCGAGCCTGCGTTCAACCTCGCTCACCAGCCCTGTCGTCGAAGCACTTTGCCCACTGAATGCAAACACCAGGGGGAAAGCCGGTTCACCGATGCGCTCAAGCTCTACGGGGCCCGATTGCTCCATCGCCACCATCAAGCCACCTCGGTGCGCCGCCGCAAGGAGCCCTGCCGCCTCATACTTTCGGTAGCGCACGATTCCACCTGCGAAGCAGGCGGCGACGTCGCCTCCGCTGCCTTTGCCGAGTTGGGCATCGGCGTGTGCGACCAGCGCCAATTTGAGTGCATCAAACCGCGCTTCGAGGCCGACCCGAGCGGCTTCGGCAGCTAGCACCGTTGCCCTGGCGCTACTTCCCATGCCCAACTTCTGGCCATCGAGCGTTGGAGAACTCTCAAAGGCCACTGAAAAACCCGGCCCTTCCGTTCCCGCCAAACGCAGTGCCAAATCAAAGGTGGTGGCTGCAAAATGAAATTCCTCAGGCACCTTTTGATTCCAGTGTACCCCCGCTGGAGTCGCAGCCCCTGAAAGGCGGCCTGAGGCCAACACGACATCAACCTGGCGATCGACTCGGGTGCGCACCAGCGCATGCAGGCGAGGCCCAACAGCGGCAACTCTGGCCGTTCCACCCCACAACACCGCGTATTCACCACTGAGGAAAAGCTTGCCTGGAGCGGAAAGCGTGCGTTCCACTTTGGCTACCTCCAGCCAAAAGCGACCGCTATTTTCGCGGCATACCGCGCATTGTTTTCAAGCAAAGCCAAGTTCGCCGCCAGAGCCTTGCCCTTGGTACGCGCCACCATTTCGCTCAACAAAAAAGGCGTGAGCTCTTTACCTTCAATTTTATTTTTCTTCGCCAATGCCAAGGCCGCCTTAACGTGTTTTTCAACCTCAGCCCGGCTCAGTGACGTTTTCGCCGGTGGAGGCAAGGCGAAGATGATTCCACCTTGGCTGAGATCGCGTCTGGCGCGAATCATTTCTGCGGCCTCAGAAGGGTCATCGACGCGGTGTTCGACATTGAGCCCCGTCTCACGACTGTAAAAACCAGGCAAAACATTGGTCCCCACGCCCACCACGGGCACCGCCAACGTCTCGAGCATTTCTAAGGTGCGCCCCAGATCGAGCACTGACTTGGCGCCTGCACACACCACCGCCACGGGAAATTTTGAAATCGCTGGCAGGTCTTGCGAAATGTCCATGTGCTCGTCGACGCCACGATGAACGCCGCCGATGCCTCCGGTGGCGAAGACATGAATGCCCGCTGCTGCGGCCATTTCACAGGTGGCACTGACGGTCGTCCCTCCAGTGGCCTTACGAGCCACTGCGATGGCGAGATCTCTCGAGCCCACCTTCATGAGATCTTTCCCCCCCACCAGCAACTTCGTCTGAGCCGCATCGAGGCCCACGCACAGCTGACCGCCAATGATGGCTGTAGCAGCGGGTATGGCGCCTTCATCACGCACTGCGGCCTCACATCGCTTGGCCGCTTCAACGTTGTGTGGGTAAGGCAACCCCTGCACCAGAACTGACGTTTCTAACGCGACGAGGGGCTTCAACGTACGCCGAGCTGCTGCGACCTCGGCCGAGAATACGAGTTTCACAGGCGCCTTTTCTCAACCACCAGGTTGTATTCTTCAATTTTTTTATCGAGTGTGGGTCGACTGATTCCCAAGCTTGCAGCGGCACGTATCTTTTTCCCTTTGGCCTCGCGCAGGGCTTCGCTGATCACCTCTCGTTCAAGTCGTGCAACTCGGTCTGCCAGCGACTGCTCACCATCATCAATATTGCCCCCTTGAATTTCTGGAGGCAGATGCAATGGATTGACCGACTGCCCAGGGTAAAGAATCGAGAGCCTTTCTGCGACCAATCGAAGTTCTTCGATATTTCCTGGCCATCGATAGTCGCCGAGCAAACGCTTCGCTTCTGGCGAAACTTTAGGAGGTTCCTGACGACGGGTGCGCCACAGTTCGGCCCAAAACCATTCGAGCAGCTGCACCACGTCGGCCTTGCGATCACGCAAAGGCAACATCTCAAGCTCAATTCCAGTCAACACACTCGCCAGTTCAGCATCGAAGTCTCCTTGCACTTTTAACGATGCCAGCGGAGACCGCGTGGTGACGATGAGCCGCATGTCAACCGGCTCTTCTCCTCCGTGCCGCACCGGAGCCACTTTCCTTGAAACACACCGGGCCAATCGCTCTGCGGCCTGCAGGGGTAACGCTTCAATATTCAACAACAGCAGCGAGCCGCGATCGGCTTTCAGCAGCGCCGATGCAAGGGGCGGCACTCCCGGAGCGCTGCTCCTTCCAAAGAGCGCTTCTTCAACCTCGGTCGCACTGCGTCGACAGTCGACCGTGACAAAAGGGCCCAGCGCCCGCGAAGAACGGGAATGCACATAGCGTGCAGTTTGCGCTCGACCCGAACCCGCTTCTCCGTAGATGACGACGGTCTGGTCGCCCGAGGCTGCTCTCCGCGCGGCCTCCACAATCTTGCGGTAGGGTCGAGAATTGCCGACAAGCCACGCAACTGGTGGGCCGTCATTGCGACCCCGCATCGAAGCGACAGCTTGTCCGACCAGTCGGCCCAACGCCGCCATCGTTCGTTGCTCTTCTTCGCGAAAAGGCGTGGGACGCGTGGCGTAGAGCAAACCAAACGGCAGCCCACCCGAAACGCTTAAAGGTGCGCACAAGATGCCGCCGACTCGGCTCACTTCTTTCTGCTCGAGGGCGGCCCGCACCAACACTCGCGGAACTTCAACGGCATCAGCGCCGACAACCGCAGCCGTCATCAGCCCCTCGAGCCCACCCAGTAAAGCGGCAGAGACTTCGGCTTCAACGCTCTGTGCCACTTCTTCTGCAGCACGTCTGAGCACCATCGCCTCACTGGTCGCCGACAACAGGGCCAGTCCTGCATGGTAGAGACCCGCGATCGGCCCCACGACAGGCGTGAGTTCCGCGATTGACGCTCGGTGCATCTCACCTTCAACCGCCACATCTGAGACTGACGCTCGAGCCGCGGGTTCAAACAGAAAAGTCGAATCGCCAACTTGCAGGCGATCTCCTGGCAGAAGCTGCACGTCGGTCTCGAGTTTTTCCCCGTTGACTAAAGTGCCATTGCGCGAGCCGAGATCTGTTGCCCGCGCTTGGCCACCACTGACGACCAACCGCACATGGCGACGTGAAACTTTCGCGTCTTCGAGCGAGATGGCGCACGTCGGGCTTCGCCCGATGAAGATTTCGCCTTCGACTTCATGCCGACGGCCGGCTTGCGGTCCGGTCAGCAGCAACAGTGCCGCCATCAATATCTCCCCTGTATGCTAGGCCGGTCGTTCAAGTTGGAGCAGTTTCGCCATTTCTTCGGGTTCCAACTGACGCCCTTCGCGGGTGACTGCGAGCGCGTTGATCTGCGTGTCGTCGACTTCCACGTGAGAACCCTTGCGCCATTCCGTAGTCAAGGTGCCCCCATCGATCAACTTGCCGACCAAACTGTCGTCAGCCCATTGCACCACTTCGACCCAGAGTTGCTCTTGGTCAACTTCTGCTTCTTTTCCACCCAAATGCACTTCGAAAGGCGCACGCACGAGAAACGTCAGCGGTTCCATCAAGCCTTTGCGTTGATAGCGCCCCTTAAAAAGTGGCAGAAGCTGACTCGCTGCCTTTTGCTTTTCCGAAGCTTCTTCTACTGATTCTTCCTCGAAGCGATCTCGGTAGTGCTTGAGAATATCGGTCATCCCATGGCGGCCTTCAGGGCTCACCACCGTGACAAAACCTTGCCCATGCCCCGTGAAGCTCTCGGGGTCTGCCTGATACAGGTTTGAACGCCCTTCGTCAGAAGGGAGCAGTTGAAAACCCATGCCCACGCTCGTCGAAACAATTTGCCGAGTCGGGGGGCCCTGACCAAAAGCGAGATCAGTACACAGTTCCTGAAAAAATGTTTCGGCAGCGGCGAGATCATCTTGCGCGATGTGAAACATCTCGACGTCGGGCGACGCAAACTTGGCCATGCCGTGCGTGTGCACCCAGGTGCCTCGCTCGCTATCGCCGAGCACTTGAGCGTGTACGGTGATGTGATCTCGAATATCGAAATCGAGCTCGGTGATTTCTTCAACGTCCATCGGCGAGTGAATTTTGAAGGCCGAGACGTCGATTGCCACCCCGTCAGGGCTCAACTCGAGCAAGGTGCGCACGGTCCACAACGCTTCAAAGGCGGCGACGCTGGGTTGGGGCATGCCCGGCTCGAAACTGATGCGATAAAAGCCCCGCCCATTCTGAAGTCGCTCGCGAAGTTCAGCCGTGCCCGTCAACAAATCGGGAGCCCACCCCAAGGGGGTGAGCCGCGGCTCAAACTTGACGTCGACTCGAGAGGCATCGGCTCGAACCGAAAACAGGCAGCCCTCTTCGCCGAAGGTGACTTTCACTTCTTCGGCTTCGAAGGCCTCGGCCAAGACGTCGAGCGCCAGCGGCTCGCGTGACTCAACAGCGACGATGTAGATTTCCCGCATCCCCGTCACAGATGTTTCTCGATCTTTCGGAAGAGGTCCACGCGATCCACGAGGTTAGTGAGGTAATCGAGTGTATCAGTGGGCAGCACCAATACGGGACTGAGTTTGTAGTGCGAGAACCAATCTTCGTAGAGGGTGTTCAAACGAGTGAGGTATCGAAGGGGTATGTCTTTTTCCATCTTACGGCCCCGCAGCCGAATGCGCTGCTGCAAGGTTTTGACAGGGCATCGAAGGTAGATCATCAAATCAGGAGGCTTGAGTGCCTTCACGATGGTTTCGTACAGTTCCCAATAGGTCGCCCAGTCTCGCTTGTCGATGTGGCGTTGCCGAAACAAATTTTTCGCAAAGATTTCTGCGTCTTCGTAAATAGTTCGATCTTGTATCGAAGTTCCCGATTGCCGTTCTAAATCGCGGTGAAGTTTCAATTTATGGGTCAAAAAGAAGATCTGGCTTCGAAAGGCCCAGGTCTTCATGTCTTTATAAAAGTCACTTAAATACGGGTTTTGCTCATTGGGTTCAAAAAAAGGAGCGAGGCCGTACTTAGCGCACAAGAACGAAGTCAACTCGGTCTTGCCGGCACCGATATTCCCAGCGATGGCGATGAACTTTTGCCCAGACACGAAGCGAGCGCTTATTCCTGAGCGGAGCTCCAGTCGAGCCTTGTCGACTGGCGCGCAAGCAACAGCAGGCCTCTTTGCGCGAACGTGCTAAAGGCGAATTGCTCGTGTTCCGCATACTTCTCGCTTCCGTCCTCTGCTGGTCGTGCGCTTGTCAGAAGCCTCTTGATTCGAGGCTTGAGGCCGGTGACGTGGCTGCACGCGCCGCGAGATGGGACGATGCGCGTTCTCAATGGGCTCAAGCCACAGCACTCGCCCCACTGTCCGCGACGGCTCGAGCAAAATTGGGTATTGCGCTGTGGAACTTGGGTCGAAAAGACGAAGCGGCCGCCGCGTGGAACGAAGCACTCACACTTGACGAACATGCGCGAGCGGCCATCGAGGGGCTGACTCGAATTGATCTCGAAAATGCTGACGCAGGAGCAGCCCTCACACGCCTGTCGCGCTTGAGCGACCCATCGCCAGTACTCTACGCGGCTGCGCTGCTGGCACGCGGGAGCAACGACGACGCAAAGGCCGCACTCGAAGCGGTACAGCGCGCTGCACCGAATGATCCCGAAGCCCACTACCTTCTCGGTTCAGCGCAGATTGCGCTGCACCAATTTCGCGAAGCGCAAGCGACGCTCGAAGAGCTCGGAACGATTCAACCGAAAAGCCCGCTGTCAGCGTATGGCTTGGCTCGTTTGGCCGCCGCTCAGAACAAGCAGGCAGACGCCCTGTTTCACCTTTCCATTGCTAAAAAAGTGGCTCGTACGCATTGGGATGCTCGTCGCGTTGCCTCAGACCCAGCGTTCCAATTTCTTTCTGGGCTGCCTGAGTTTCATGCCCTCGTGAGCAAGTGACATGGTGCGAAACATCTTCTGCGTAGCGGTCGCAATAGTGTGGACCACGCTCATGGCCCCCCTCTCGTTGTTGGCCATGCTGGTGACCTTGAATCGGTCGGCGTCTATGACGGTGGTGCAGCGATGGTGGTCTCCAGTTCTGCTGTGGGCAGGTGGAGCTCATCTCGAAGTCACCGGTATTGAAGGTCTCCAAAGAGGCCAACCGTACATCTTCGTCAGCAACCATCAGAGCACCATTGATATCCCCACCCTCTTCATGGCCCTTCCCGGTGACTGTCGGTTTGTGGCGAAGAAGGCTCTGAAATACGTGCCCTTTTTAGGCTGGTACATGTGGGCGGCAAAATTCGTTTTTGTGGACAGGACCAATCACCGTAAAGCCATTCGCTCGCTTGAACAGGCAGCTGCTCAAATTCAAAGCGGCACCAGCATTGTCGTCTTCCCAGAGGGCACTCGGAGTGATGACTGCCGCGTGAAGCAGTTCAAACGCGGCCCCTTCGCCCTGGCGATGAAAGCCAAAGTTCCAGTGGTGCCGGTCACCATCGAGGGTTCTGGTCTATTGATGCCGAAAAATTCGTGGAACATCACCCCCGGCATCATTCGGGTGCGGGTGGGGAAACCCATTGCTCCTGCTGATTTTGAAGGCAATCGCGAGTCTTTGATTCACCAAGTCAGAGAGCAGATTATTTCCCAGAGCATCGCGCTCGGTGGGCTCGGAGGCCAACCAGAATCCACTCGCGCCGAAGGGAATGAAGCGTGATTCAACGCACGCTCTTTCTCGGAGCGCTGCTTCTTCTCACGGCGTGCCTCAGTGCGCATGACGCCCAAGTGCGTCTCGCACCCCGTGAAGAGGCGCAGGCCTTCCTTCAACGTGGCGATGGAGCTGCAGCGCTTCCTCTCTTGACGCGCCTTCAAGCGAAAACGCCGGGCGATGTATCGCTTGCACGCATGGTGGCTGAAGCTCACCTCAAGGCCGGCAGTGCAATGACCTATGTGCAATCGCTGGCTACCCAAGACACCGCCCTGAGCCACTATCAACGAGCGCTCATTCTCTTTGCTCAAGGCTCAGAGTCGGCCCTCTCGCATTTTCGGCGGGCGATTGAATTGGCCCCCCAAGAGCCAGAATTTCGCTTTCGCCTTGGCGTGGCATTGCTCGAATCTGAACGCGATGAGCTGGCCCACGTTGAGCTTGAAGCGGCAGTAACTGCCGCGCCTGAAAGAACGAGTTGGTTTCTCCCGCTCGCGAAAGCACGTTTTCGGACTCAAGATAGCGCAGGAGCACGGGAAGCCATCCGCACCGTCGTCAACGGAGAACCGAGCCCTGCAGACGTTCGCATCGCCCGCGCTTTAATGGATCAACTCAGCGACCCTTTTTTGGCTTTTCCGCGCTCAGCCCGGCCTCAGCTTGAGCAGGCCATTCATTGGCTCGAAGTCGCTGATGTGCCCCAGCAAGCCATCGGTCAACTCGAAGAAATTCTTCGCAACTTCCCAGAGATTGCGATCGTTCATACCTTGCTCGGCCTGTCGTGGGCGCGTCTTGATGATGCCGGCAGAGCCGTCGAAGAATTCAAACGCGCCATCGAGCTCGCTCCCGAAGACGGCAAGAATTTTCTCTATTTAGGGCAGCTCTACGAAACGCGGCAACGAGCGCAAAGTGCTGAAGAAGCTTTCCAGAAGGCCATCGACCGCAACCCCATGCTCGACCAAGCCTGGCTGAGCCTCGGAGAAGCGGCGCTCAATCGTCAAGATTACCCCGCTGCCAAACGACATTTCCAAATCGTATCTCACCTGCTTCCTGAGAGTGCCTCAGCACATGGAAAGCTGGCCCTGGTACATCAACTTCAGGGTGACTGGCAGGCGGCAGATGGGCAACTGCGGGCCGTGTTGACGCAGGCACCCGATAACCTCGAATTCATGCTCCGTTTGGGGGTGCTGCATACAGAGCGCTTTACCCAAGCCAAAAATCTGACCGAACGAGAAGAGGCTTCGCGAGAAGCAACTCTCTGGTTGCGTAAGGTACTCGCGGCCCAACCCGAGAATGCCCTCGCCTCTCGAGCCCTTCAACGACTCAGCGTTCGCTGAAGCGCATTTTGAGCTACAGTCAGAGACATCGTGAGCGAGCCGACTGGTGAAACGCCCAAGGCCTCAGGTGGCAACGCCGTGCGCGGCCCGGTGTCGACTGTAAAGTCTGCGGCCCGCGCCGTACCACTCGATGCTGAAGAAACAGCCACCGCCAGCAGACTCAAAGAAGGTGCCATCGATACCTTTCTCAATACCTTTTCCATTCTTGGTGAAGTGGTCGATGACTTCCGAAGTGCCGACCGCTTTTTCAAATATAAGGCCCTGGTTATCACCCTGTGGTTTCTCTTCGCCGTCGGCGCTTTCGGTATCGCCTGCCCCACCGAGCCGACCACCAATGACATCAATGCTCGCCTGGTGGTGAGTGCTGAGGCTGATTCTCCCATCTATATGGTGAAAAATGAGAGCGACGAAACGTGGCAAGGCGTCGAAATACTCGTCAACAATAGCTATCGATCGACCTTAAGCGCCCTGGCACCCAAAGGAGGCTACATCACCCTTTCACCTGCCGTTCTCTTCGATGTGAAGGGTAAACGCGCTCCGACACGACTGATTATCAAAGACATCGTCGTCAAAGTTCAAACCCCAGAAGCACAG
>JAYUVR010000077.1:0-20470 GCA_043753955.1 Archangium sp.
TCAGCGCCGGAGCTCCCATAAGCATCAGCGGCTTCCAAGAAAGTGATCGAACTTTAAGGGATTTGAGAATGCGTTTGTTCTAGGGCCAGGGTTCCACAATTTGACGCACACCCAGGTTGCAGCGATCAGCCCCACCACCAACACCCAGTACAGTGGCCAATCGGCCTTGTCCCTAAACAAGAGGCCAAAAAACCCGATGTTCTCTTGCAAGAGAAGCATCTCGTGAAAGAAATACGCCGACAGTGATGCGGCTCCGAATTGACCGAGTGCTGATGCGATTGGCTTGTGCACGCTGAGCGGCCACGTGCGTTCAACCCATCGGAAGAGAGCGACGATGATGAGCACGCCTGTCCATCTCCAGGCGGCGTTTACGGGGTTGGTCGCCCAGAAATCATGTGCTGGGTAGATTGCCTCTACCGCTTGCTCTTGAGAAACCAGAATGAGACCAATCGCGACTAACGCGCCTATCCATCGCCACAACACTTTTTCTGAACGCATCGTGGCGACCGTGGTCCCGAAACTGACACCTAAAAAGACGTACCCCGCCCAGGGGACTAAAGGAAAAACGGCTCCGGTAGTGTCATCAAGTGCTCCGGGGTGATGACTCAGAATGAGTTGTGCGAGCCCGGTGATTCCTTCGGTCAACGGAGCCACTGCAAAGAGAACAAAAGACAGCGCCAACGAAGACCCACTCAAAAGCCAAGGTCGCCGTGCCAGAGCGATAATCAGCGGCAGCGCCAGCAGCAGCGAGAGCCCAATGCAATGCAGAATGTCGATGCGGAAAAGCCACTTGGGCTCGCGAAAGACGGGGAACCAAATGACATTGATGAGGCTGGCCAGAAGCAGCACTTGGCCGATGCGTTTGAGTGACTTGTGAATTTGTGCAGCGCCGCGCCCGCGCGCACCTTCGCGGATTTGAACCAGCGCTAATGCAAAGCCCGCGGAAAAGAGAAACGCCGGAGCCACCAGCCCATCGATGAGTCGCAACCGCTCATACAGCACCCCTGCTCTGAGGTGAGGCAAGAGCAACACCAGGGCGTGCGATTGAATCATCAACAGCACCGAGAAGCCGCGGAGCCAGTCAAAGGCATGAATACGTTCAGTCGGGTTCATCATGCGTTCCGTCAATGGTGCCGAAATCTATGCGATGCGCTAGTCAATAGAAGATGAGCTCTTCGAACCACGAATCAGACCCCAAGAAGCTCCCCGTCGTTTGGACTCCGCGGCCGGAAGCGGACATTGAGCATCATCGTCGCGAGTGGTCGAGTGGTACTCGCGGTGGTGGGCATGTTCCCAAAACATTTTCGTGGCCCACCAACCCGAAACAGCAGCAAGAAGAAAACGGTTCGGGTGATGCTGAAGTGCCCGTGAGCAAGTAGTCACGAGCTGTGCTTTTCGAGAAATGCACCCAGCTTGACGAGGGCTTCGCGCCCGATGGTATGGCCTCCGTCGAAGGGGACAAATTCGTGAGGCATTCCCGCTTCGGTGAAGAGCTCTTTGAGCCATTGGGCACCTTGCAACGGTAAGACCGGGTCTTGTCGGCCGTGTGATTGAAAGACCGGCAAGCTCGAGCGCGCTTTGGCTTTGTTGGTCCATTGCGTCGAATTCACCAACGCGCCTGAGAGTACACACAGCCCCCCAGGGCTCTCTTCCAGTCGGAGCGCAACATCAGTTGCCAGCATCGCGCCCTGACTGAAGCCACCGAGAAAAATGCGATTCATCGGTAAATGTGTGTGCGTCGCCACGTCTTGCACCAACGCGAGCATCGTCTTTCGCGCAGCGGCCATGCCTTCGGGTTCGAGGCTGCAGAATTCTCGTAAAGCGGCCTCATCTCGACCAAAGCGCTGAACCTTTTCCATGTCGATCATCCACCATGCTCGCGAATCGCCGAAACCCATTTCCCCTAAAGAAAGCGGCGCCGCGGGGAAGTAAAACCGCACGTCATTGAGGGCGGGGTTCTGCCGTGCCAACTCGGGAGCGAGGTCGACCAAGTCGGTCCCTGGGGCTCCGAAGCCGTGACACAAAATCACCGCCGCTCGCGGAGCTTGGGGAGTGAATTGAAAGATTTTGACCTGGAGTCCGGCGATCACCGTTTGCATAGAGACACCCGTACACAGCCCAGCTCGTTGCGACAAGAGCTTGACCGGAACCCCGCGCTGTATTGCCCTACGCGCCGTGGCTTTTACTTTGAAGATTGTGCGCGGGCAGGGTGACAAGAAGTCTTATGACTTTGAAGGTGAAGCACGTCTTGGTCGCACCTCAGACAATGACGTCGTCGTTCGAGATCCATCGTCGTCTCGCAGCCACGCGCGCGTGTATGAAGAAGGCGGGCGTTTCTATGTTGAAGATTTGAAGAGTGCCAATGGCACCAAGCTCAATCAGGGTGAACTCACGGACGCCGTTGAATTGACGGCCGGCGATGTGTTGACCATCGGTGAAGTTGATATCGAGTTTTCGCCGGTTGAAAACGAAGCGCCTCCTGATTCGACTATTGATGAGAGCGCAGAAGACGACGACGTGGACGAGGAAGAAGAAGAGGCGCCCGTCGAGGAAAAGCCTCAGGCACCTGCTGCGACTGGCCGGTACGAGGTGCATGCTCCGAAAGCACTTCAACGGAGGGACAACGCGGCGTTGCGCAAGCGGGTGCGTCCTGCACTCGCTCCGCGCCCGAGTTCTGACACGAACGATCTTTCTGCAGCGGTTCGCGCTCGACAGAAACGGGAGCTCAAAAAATCGTTGTTAGGGCGGGTGCTTTTACTGTGGCAGGGTTTTTCGCTTCGCTGGAAGGTGATCGTCGGCAGCCTGGTTTCTGTTGTCGGAGTCGCCCTCTTGGGTGTGTTGATTTGGGCACTGACGCCAACCAAAGTTCAACCAAAGCTTGAACCGATGTCGTTGAAGCCGAACGGTGAAGGGATTGTTGAGTCATTTGGTGAAGGCGAGAAAGTCGATTTTTCACGAAGTGACATGAAGTCTTTTACCTTCACGTACCCCTCTTCAGTGCCCATCGTTGGGGTTTTGCATTACCAAGCACGTGAATGTGCAAAAGAAGAAGTCAGTATTGAGCTCAATGGCACACTGATTGGGTCAATTCCTCCCGATGTGGTTGAGGTGGCTCAACGTCAAATTGAATTGGTATTGCCTGCGTCGGTGTTGAGAACCAATGAGGTGAATGAGATTGTCTTTGACAACATTAATAATCCGCCTGGTTCTGTTGCTTGGCAGATATGGAATATTTGGGTTGAGATTATTCCGGTACCGAAGCTCAGTGCCGAAGAGGCGGGGCGCCGGGCGAAGGAATATTTGGGTCGTGCTTCGAAGCAGTATGAGCAACGCGATGTTGGGGCGATGAATTTATTTCGTTCTTGGAAACTGTTTCGCGATGCTTGGTTGCTTCTTGAAGCGACGCCGGAACGACCTGAAGAATTGATTCAGCTCGCGCGGACTCGCATGGCAGAGACTCGGCGTGAGTTAGACCCCAAGTGCAAAGGAATGCTCTTGGAATATCAAAAAGAAATGAGCCAATCGAACCCGAACATTGATGCTGCTCGGAAGGTGCTGCGAAACATTCCCGCGCATTTTGAAAAGGAACACCCGTGCTTTGGGATGAGTCGATCGCTGCTCCGTAGACTCGATGAGGGTGATTTTGGTCAATAGTTTCGAGTGGTTGAATTTACACAGCGTCGTCCATCTGACGGATGGTGAGCTGCTGTGGGTACGTGCATATTCCGTCACCGCTCATGGGTAGAACGTTCCGCAGACGGGGTCAGGCGATGATCGAGACGGTCATTGTGATGCCGTTGTTTTTGTTTATTTTGCTTGGGTTGATTCAGTTGGCGCTGCTGCATCAGGCGCGTTTGCTGACCAAGTATGCTGCGTACAAAGCGGTGCGGGCAGGGGCTCTGAATCGAGCGGACCCTGAGGTGATGCACAATGCGGCGATTGCAGTGATGTTGCCGTTGTTGACACAGCAGAACCCGATTGCTGCGGGTGATGGCAATACTCAACCTCAGTACGCGGTTTACAATCTTGACGGGCCTGAGAAATACCGTCGCGCGTTTAACGAAGTCGTCGCGTCTCGAAGAAATCGGGCCTTTGGCAATCATCCCATGGTGGAAGTGACGGTTTGTCATCCCTTGGCAGGTGACGTGGATCCTGCCAAAGATTTCGACGACTACCGAACCAATTTAAATGATGACAAGTCGCCCGACTGGAAGAAGTCAGAGACCACGAAATTGTCTATTCAAGTGACGACGTACTTAAATTTGTACATCCCTTACGCGAATGCATTTCTGTGGTGGGCTTCCTATGGGGAAATCGACCAACCACGGGTCGACACCATGAAAATGCTTCGCTTGGCGCGTGACGGAGCTGTGAATGAGCGTCGTAGAACATTTGGGCCGCAGCCATACACTTTGGCTGAATTGAAAGAAGAAGCTCAGCGGGGCAACTACATTATGCCGGTGCGTGCTTCCTATTCGATGCGCATGCAGTCGAACTTTATGGAACAACCCAATCTTCCTGCTCACAACATGTGCCACGTGCCTTTTGGGAGAAGATGAGATGCGGGTTACTTTTCGGCATCAAAGAAATAAAGGGCAAGTGCTGATTTTGGCGTGTCTGGTATTTCTTGTATTGGCGTTGATGATGATGGCTGGTTTTGCGTTGGCGAGTTCTATTCATGAGCGAACTCGTCTTCAGGCTGCGGCTGATGCGCATGCATTTAGTGTCGCGGTGCTGGAGGCACGGGCGTTCAATACGATTGCGTATATGAATAGGGCCATTGCTGGAGCGATTGTGGCTGAGTTGGGATTGTATGCTTGGAAGTCGATCGCGCTCAGAGATGTCTCAATGTACAAAGCTGGGGCAGACGCATTTGTAATGATTGCGGCTCAGGAGAAATCGCTTTGTCCTTTTCCTCCGTATTGGAACCAGCACTGTACTGATTGGGTCGACGCGCTCAAGATTCTGGCGGAGTATCAACAAGAATGGCGCAAAGCGGAAGACGAGTTGAAAAGAAAAGACAACGAATGGGACGATGCAGTGAGTGGTTTTAGCAAAATGATAAAGACCATTTATGATGATGAGAAAGATATTCTCACCCGGACAAAGCTCGAAATCGGTGACGGTAGTCAAACGCTGCGAGCGATGGCCAAGCAAAATGCATCCGAAAAAGCCCTCGTTTCGGTAGAACGATACAATGTGGTCGGCTTAGCCTGTGCTGTTGAAGGTTCAGGTTTTGATGGCGACTGTAACTCCGCTCCCAGCTGGAAGCAGCGAACAGCTTCGAGCCCTCGTGAAAAACGGTTCGCAACGATGGAGTCAGCTGCTCGCGCCGCCAGACCAGATTTTGAGGTGGGAGTGCACAAAGCGAGACATCTTTCAGGCGATGGATATAACAATGGAACTTCGGTGAAGCCCAGTAACGTCGACTTTCACTCCCCTGTGTCCAATCCCAAGAAGATGATGAAAATTCAGGGAAATGAAGGTGAATACAAGGAGGATTATCAAGACACTAACAAGACAACACTAGCGAACAACGAGATTAGTGCCGACGTGGGGGACGGTTCTGTGAGCGTTATGTGGCGAGATGGTAAAGGGAAAGGCAGTACCAAAGGTTACCAGGCTGGACGACTCTCCGACGATGATCCTTGTGAGGGTCAGGGTGCGTGTTTTATCGGATTCAGATCAACCGCTCAGGGTGGCGAAACAGACTACGGACAACCCGCTACCTATGGTGCCTTCCGCCAAAGTCTACGTTCCGCGAAAGGCGCTTGGGAAATAGAGGGCAAGGGCGAAGTGAATATGCCTGGAATGGAGCGGGGTACTTTTAACTACGTTGCTGAAGGTAGTGCGTTCGCAGTGGCGAAAGGCAAAACATACTTTCACCAACTGGGCGACTGGGAAGTCCCACCGAATCTCTTCGACCCTTTCTGGCGAGCGAAGTTACACCCCTTCAAGCGAGACGAGCTCAGCGAAATGCTTGGCCACATCGGAGACGAGAAAGGCCAGCAACTCATCTCAGGTGGGCAGACTTCGGTCGAAGGCGTGGTGCAATGATTTGGCCTAAACGCAATCGCGGGTCGGCTGCAGTCGAAATGGCCATCACCATGGTGGTGTTGATTCCGCTTATTTTCTACATGCTCTTTCTCGAAGACTTTCTCTATTACAAGCTTGAAGGCCAAGAGCCGGTGATCAGCGCAGCGTGGGATCATGTCATCCCAAACTATATGGAGCCTCCTGGCCCAGATAAAATTACGGGCATGAATCAACTCAAATACTGTGATCACACTGCCGCGTATGACAGTTATGACCGCGACTTTGAGTGCTTCGGGTCTGGAGATGGCCTTGGTCATCACAATGCCACCGCTGCTCACCAAAGTTGGGAAGGTGGAGGGCAGCAGATTACGTGTGAATTCTCTTCGGATGGCCGCGCAGCTGCAGAGGGCATGTTTCCAGACAAGCCGCCCTTTAAAAATTTTATTCATTCCAATTGGAATCGAGGTGGACTGGTTACATGTAGCGATCGTTTGAACGTCTTTAATACACTCATCCCGAAATCGATTTCTGCTGAAGGTGGATGGTTGTGGGGAACAAAAGAGCTCACTTCAAAAACCCAATACGGAAAGTCCGGTGGTGGAAATCGCGCGGGCGACGGAAAGTGGGACGAGAACTACAGTCAAGCTGACGTTCAGAGCGATGGCCAAGAAGGCGGTGAAGGCAGTTGGCTGTTTGTAACGGAACGGTTGGTGATGATGGTCGACCCTTTGGCGTTGACACATATTACGGAAGTGTCCCCAGATTTTGGCGGAGCGGCTGCCACCGAGGTCAAACCCGGCAAAGTGAAGGGAGAAGATAGGTACCACCCGCTGCTCGATAGGACAGGCAACTATTACAATTACTATGCTGAGGCCGCCGTTGGCTTCGCTGACGATTGGAATGAGGCGATGCAAAGGGCCGAGTTTCTCGACAAGGCCTCACAAATTGATACGGCCGGAGATCATCTTGGGTCCGTTCCCGTGATGTGGAAGCCACAATTGCAGCGTGAGGCTAAACCCGAGGGGTTTGCTTCGGGATACGCCGACGAGCGAATGAAACAGGTACAAAGGGGAAAAACATACCCCTCTGCGTGGGGGCCTAATAAGCGGTGAGTGCTTTACGACCAGGTTGGTCTTTGGTTCGCATCATTCTGCTCACTGCATTGGTAGGCATTTGCACAGGCGCAGCCGTCGGCACGCTATGGGAACCCGAGACGACGCCAGAGGACTTCAATGACATACATGCCAAAGGCGCGACGCCGAGAGGGCAAGCACTTCAGATCCACGACTCGATGGAACCAGACCCCAAGTCACTGGGAGGAATTCCTCCGTACCCAAACGCAACTCCGCGGCGGCTGATGAAAAGTTCACAGACGCAAGGAGGCCCCATGGCTGTTTCATGGTTTTCAACGCCTGACTCGGTCGACGCGGTACTCGAATTCTACGAACGAGCCTTCGCCGAGCAAAAGCGCCACCCAGTCACACAAAAAGTGTCAGACTCAATCGGCTACGTCGCGTGGCTAGAAGAAATGCCCGATGCAGGTCTGGCTGGCGGCGCGATGCACATGGTCTCGGTGATGAAGCAATTCTCTCAAACCATGGTGTTACTGTCTGCTTCCCGTCCCGACTTGTTCATGGCCTCATCTACACAATTGCCTGAAGGTTTAAAGCTCCCTCCCGAAGCGACGGCGCCTCAGTCAATTCAAATGAGTGAAGATGAGTCATCGAACGAAGTCATCCATACCCAAGTTCTGAACACCTCGTCGGCCACGGTCGTTCATTTCTTCGAAAGCCAATTCAAAGAAAAGGGGTATTCCATTGGCCAACCTTCCCCTTCATTACTCGTCGCCTCCAAAGCCAGCACCACGGTGACAGTTGCAGTTCAACAGCAAGCCGCTCATTCTTCAGTCGTCTTGACCTATGAGCGGCGAGCGCCGCAGGAGACTGCACCATGAAATCGCACCTGCTCAGCGCGATGCTTCTCATCGCCAGTACGACGTGGGCTGCAGATCAATGCGAGACAGATTGCGTCACTTCCACGAAACAGTGCGCCCAGATGTGCCAGAAGTCGCTCAAGACAGCCCCTGGGAAAAAGAAGACAAACCCATCGCAGGCATGCCAAGACAAGTGCAAGGAATTCGAACGTGAATGCAAACAAGACTGCGCCGCTGAAAAAGAAAAGCTGTAAGCCATCACGTCGCGGTCAAGCGATGGTCGAGTACAGCATCGTGATGCACTTCGTCCTGCTCGGCGGAACCTTGTTGATGCTCACCGTCATTGGCGATTTGTACGACGCCCTCACCACGTTTTACGACAGTATCTATTTCGTGTTGAACACTGCCGCGGTGTGATGCTTTCGCGCTATAGGCGCGAGCCATGGAAACACCTTCGCCCGGCGTCAAGCAGCGCTCCCCTTGGTTGTATGTCCTCTTAGGGTGCGGTGGTTTGGCGGGCCTGATTTGTCTCGGCAGTGCGGTGGCCGTCTTTTTCTTCGGCAAAGTCGCAAGCGATCTCCGCCAAGGCGTGACCGACCCAGAAGAACGTCAAAAAAATGCAATTGCCCAACTCGGAGCTATCCCTGACGGGTACTCGGTGGTGGCCAGCGTCAAACTCTTCTCGCTGATGCAGACCACCATTCTGACCGATGAAGAAGTGATGGCCGACGGTGGAGTGCAACTGCGAGATGGCCACGTCTTTAGTTACTTCCGCATCATGGCCAACGATCGCAGCAAAAAAGTTCGCGACTTTCTCAGCGGCAAAGACACCAGCCCCGAGGCCCTGGCTGGCAGTGGCATCAACATCGACCTGAGCGACGTCGTCAAAAAAGGTCAGCTGAACATCGAAGGAAGAAAGTATTCATACATCGCTTCCCGAGGCCCCATCAACGTGGGAGAGCAAGGGGGCCAAGCAGAAGGGCTCAACAACGCCATTCTTTTTGAGTGCCCTGGTGATGCTCTTCACGTTGGTATTTGGAGTCAGATCGATCCCTCACCGGAAAAAGAAGCCGACGAAATCGACCTCACCGGTACCGTCGCAGACGAAGAGGGCATGGCGCGTTTTCTGAAGGCGATGAACCCCTGCCACAACTGATCACTCTGGTTGAGGCACCAACACAATTCGCGTCACCACTCCGGTGGAACTTAAGGAAGTCGCGCGAAAGCGAGCCCGGCTCACATCATCCATCGCTCGGAGCACTTTCGAAAGTCGCTCATCATCAACCACGTAAGCACTCGCGTGCTCGGGGACTTCTAAAATGCCCGGGTACTGACCTTCAAGCTCCCGGCGCAGCGTTTCTTGGGCGCGCTCTTTCGGGTCGAGTTGCGCTGGAGCTCGGAGTTCAGGCAGTCGCACCACCGTCGCTCGCAATGTCTGTAAAAGAACATCGTTGCTCCAGGGCTTGGTCAGAAAGCGATGCACTTCGCCCTCATTGATAGCGTCGATGGCCGAATCAAAAGAGCCACGCCCGGTGAGCACGATGCGCACCACTTCTGGCCATTGCTCTCGCACGCGCGCCAACAATTCGAGGCCCTTCATTTCAGGCATTTCGATGTCTGAAATCAGAATGTGTACCGGCTCGTGCTCGAGAATCGCGAGTGCTTCTTTCCCTCCACTCGCGGTGAGTACTCGGTAGCCATCGACTTTTAAGGTTCTCCGCAGTGCTTCGAGAATGCCGGGCTCGTCATCGACCACGAGAATCGTTCGTCTGTCATTCACGGAGACAGCCACCTTTGCCAACCAGAGCGGGTTGCATCGATGGCTCCTCGGAGCGCAGTGACCACTAAATCTGCATTTCCCGGCCGGGCTTCAGGCTGTTTCGCCAAGAGCGCACGCACCAACGCGGCCACATCTTCAGGCACCGTTTCAGGCAGCGCGGGAATGGGGTCTTTCTCGTGTTGCAAAAGCACCTTCACCATGTCGGAGCCGGGGTAGGGCGGAGCTCCCGTGAGCATCTCGAAAAGAATGCACCCCATTGCATACAGGTCGCTTCGTTGATCAACCTTGCGCGCGTCGCCCTGCTCGGGAGCCATGTACGCGGGAGTGCCAATCATGTGCTCCGTCAGCGCTGAGTTGTCATCGGAAGCCGTGAGCGCGAGCCCGAAGTCACCGAGTTTGACCTCGTTGTTGGGGCTGACAAAAACATTGGCTGGCTTCAAATCGCGGTGCACTACACCTTGTGCGTGAGCGGCTGAAAGCCCGCTGGCAATACCCAAAGAAATGGCCAGGGCCTCATTGAGCAACAAAGGGCCTTCAGCGAGACGTTGATCAAGCCGGGGCCAATCAACCAGTTCCATCACCAAAAAGTTACGCCCATCAGGCAACTGCCCGAAGTCGGTGACATCGACAATATTGGGGTGACGAGCGCGGCATGCGGTACGCGCTTCAACCACGAATTGCGCCACCATCAGCGGGCTCTGTGCCATCGAAGGCGAAACCACTTTGAGCGCTACTTCTTTTTGCAGCGAGAGATGCAGCGCGCGATACACAATGCCCATACCACCGCGACCCAATTCTTCGATGATGCGGTAACGCGCGTCATCTGGGTCACGCACTTCAGTCAGCCCAAGTATCGGCACGCGTTGATTTTGTGGAGCTGAGGCGAGGGCATGAAGTTCTACGCCCAGCGAGCCTCCCGCACTTCGCACAGAAAGGAGCACTTCCGTTGACGACGCTCCAAGCGTGCCTTGCAAGCTTTTGCGGGCCACATGAAAACGCCCCGATTGCCCGGGAGCGACGGGGAGCCCAACCACAATCGCTAACCGTGCAATCGCTGCTTCCGCGAGAGGGGCGGGTACACGAGCCAGCACCGTGCTGCTGTTGCCCACTTCGACGACCAATGCGTGATGCCCGCCGCACGGTTGCAATGAAACGGTTCCATGTTCACGGGCGATCAATTCCAAAAGCATCAAGTCTGCGAGCTCAACAGGGTGGAGCCCTTTGAGCCCAGGAGGTGCCGCAGGTGGCGTTGCTTCCGTTAGGGTAGGCATTGCGCTCACTGGAACCACCGTTGACAGGTATGTCGACGAGCCCCCGACCCGGGGTTTACTGCACCCTGGCCAGCCACTTCACCCGGGCAAGACAGGTGCGTGCTTAGCACGCCTCTCTCTACAACTGATCGAAGCATCAGACTTTGCTCTTTCGTCAGCGTAGGCAAACGAGCCTGAAGGTGCTGACGGAGCCCACATGTGATTGAAGTCAGCATTGAGGCAATTCACACAGCAGTTCGCATGCCACCTGCACAACTTTCAATGCCGCCACGAATCGACAAGCACCTCCATCATCTCGCGAAACAGTTCGAGGTTACACGCCTCGCGCGACTGACTGGGCTTGATCGCAGTGGCGTTGAAGTCGTTGGCGCGGTGAGGCCGACGGGTCACGTACTTCAGGTTTCGCAAGGGAAAGGGCTCACGCTCGCTCAGGCCCAGTGGAGTGCCTTGGGTGAAGCGATTGAACTGGCTGCCGCTGAGTCGCCCGATGTCTCTACCCTTCGGTTCGGGCCGGCGCCCCATGATTCTGAATGGGAAGTGAACGATCTCCACCTTGCATGGGCCCCCGCGTTACGTCTGCAGAACAAAACGCTATGCTGGGTGCCCGCTCAAAGCGTTTACTGTCCTCCGGCGGGAAGATGTTGGTTGGGTCCATCAATCATCACGTGGCAGTCGAATGGGTTGGGCGCACACCCCACGTCACAAGCGATTGCTGAAGAGCACGCTGTTCTTGAATTGGTCGAGCGCGATGCATTGGCCAGAGTGCTTCCACAGGGCTGGGTTCCGCATCTGGCTTTGCGCCGTTTAATTGAGTCACCTCCTCGGGCCCAAGCGCTCAGTGAACGAGGGTTTGCTTGTTTTGTGTTTGATTTGACCCCCACTCGGCACGCCCTTTCTGTCGCAGGAGCATTGCTGTTCGATCTCGAAGGTGGGCCCGTGCCTTTGACCGCAGGTTATGCGTGTCGACGAAGTTGGGAAGAAGCTGCCGAAGCCGCATGGCTCGAGGCGGCGCAATCACGGCTAACCGAAATTCATGGAGCGAGGGAAGACGTGATGCTGGGACAACGAGAACATGGCCAGAGTCTGCTCAGCGCGCTCCGCGGGGCGAAAGCTTCTCAGCCACCTCGTCGTCGTACGAATGCACCACTACACCGCCTGGTGAAAGGGCGAGTGGCACTGGCCCCCCTTCGGCAGTCGCCCTTCGTGGTGAAGGCCGTCAGCCCAGATTTTTTGGTCTCGGAGCTGTTGTGAAACGTTCTCGAGTCATCGTTTTTTTAGGCCCCAGTTTGCCTTTGGCAGAAGCGCGCAAATTGGTGCGGGCCGATTTTCGGCCTCCTGCGCGTCAGGGCGATGTCTTTCGTGCGCTTGATGCCCAGCCTCAAATCATCGCGTTGATCGATGGTGTTTTTGAGTCGCAGCCTTCCGTGTGGCATCACGAACTCCGAGCCGCGCACGCTTCAGGTGTCGCGCTGTTGGGAGCAAGCAGCATGGGCGCCCTTCGTGCTGCAGAATTGCCTGCGGCAGTACAACCCGTGGGCGAAATCGCGAGTCGCTTTGTGAGCGGAGAATGGAACGACGACGCGGCGGTGGCACTTTTGCACGGCGACGCAGAAAGCGGCTATCGACCACTCACCGTTCCCTGGGTGAATGTCTGGGCGACGGCACAGGCTGCGGTCGAGACAAAAATCTTGTCTCAGGCGAACGCACGAAAACTCTGCCACGTCGCGGCAAGCCAGTTTTATCAATCACGCACTTGGTCTTCGGTGTTCGAAGAGCTCGATTGGGATGACAAGAAAGCTTCGCGAGTCATGGGTGTTTTTGTCGATCTCAAAGAGAAAGACGCGCGCGCTTGTCTTCGTTTGGCAGCTCGTCTCAAACCAGCACACACCCCGGCGCGCGCAGCATCTTTCTCATCTTTTGTCCGCCGCACGCGATTGTCTGCGCAAGTCAAAGGCGGCCCACTCGATGCACAAGATGGGTTGAAGACGCTGCTCCTTGCCGACTTTGCGCGCCAAGGTGGGCTAGTGCCCGACCCCCGAATGGTTAAGAAATGGAGACGGCAACTCAAGGGCCCCTTCGCTGTCGATCAAATGCAAAGCTGGGCGGAAGCGAAGGCGCTGGAAGAGATGGTGCTGATGGCTCCCGAGTATTTCGTGCCCGATGGGCCGGCTCATCTCGAAGGCGCAGCCCTGGTTCAAGCATTGAAAAGTAAAAGCGACCGGACAAGCATGGCGCGCCTGCGCAAGATATGATTCGGGTACCGCGTGCGAATCGTCAGCTACAACGTTCGATATTTTGGCCACGGTCTCAAAGGGCTGGCCAGCACGGCGACTTCTAAAGTTCGCATCGCCAATGCTTTGGCCGAACTCGATCCACTGCCAGACCTCATCGCCTTGCAGGAAGTTGAGACCAAGTCGTTGCGCGCTCAAGTGGCGCATCGCGGGTCGCACCCCGCCGAAACGCAGCTCGATGCGTTTTTGCGCCACATGGGCGCTGACTTTCAGCGCCGGGGGCAGGTGATGCCTTACCGGGCTTGGTATTTCCCCGCGCACGTCTACAAGCTGGGCCCCGTCAAGCTCTACACCACCGGCCTTGCCATTCTGGTCAATTCTCAACGTCTCGAAGTCATCGCTGACAATGGCCACTTGCCTCACGCCATTACGCACCATGGAAGCGAGCGGCTCAAAAAGGTAAAGCAGACGCGAATCGCCGCGCACTTGCGTTTAGAAAATGTCGAAGGTCAGCGCTTTCATCTCTTCAATACCCATCTCTCATTGCCAAGCCCATGGGCCCGAGAGTTTTGGAGTCAGCCTGGGAAAATGGGTTTTGGGCCAAACCAAATTGCCGAGGCACGCGCCGTGAGCCAGTACGCTCAAACAATTTCTAAGAGCGAGCCGTACTTGGTGGTGGGCGACTTCAACACCTCACCCATGACGCCCGTGTACCGCTACTTGACTGAAGAAGCGCATTTGCGTGGCGCGCAAGAGCAGCTCAAACAAATCGACATCAAGCGGCCAGACGCATTCGCAACCGCGGGGTTTATGCATTTGCGCATGCATCTTGATCACCTCTTCGCAGGCGGCAAAGTCGACTTCATCGACCTCAAAGGGACCCATACGTTTGGTGACCCGAAAAGCCCGTTCACCGGTTTGTCAGACCATGTTCCGCTGATTGCGAATTTTGAGCTGACCTAATTGTCTATTTACAAATAATTCGCCATGCCCCGAGTGGGCATACGGTATCGGCAGCTCGATGCTCGTCGACGTACAGGGTCTTTGAGCAACATGATGCAGCCAAGAGCACAATAGAGGCGGGAATATCTGAAGCCTCCGTCCGCGGAATTTCAAGGCCGATACTCAGCCCTGTTTCTTCTGATGCATGGTGAATGCAATGGGTGAAGGGCGTACCCACCAGTGAAACCGATTGTTTTGTTTTGGTGCCCGAAGTGATGCAGCACTCTTCCTCGAGACAGGTGCCGCCCTCGTAAAACAATTCGCACCCAGCGGTGCCTTCATCGGTCATTCCGTCGCAATCGTTGTCGACGCCATCACACTTTTCATCCATCGGCATCGGGGCGGTGCATGCCTGCCATTGGCCTCCAGCACACACCTGATCGCCGAGACCGCAAGCGCTATTGCAGGGTTGTGTTTGCCCTGTCGAACAGGGGCAACCATTGTCTACCGTGCCATCGCAGTCATTGTCCTTCCCGTCGCACATTTCCGTGGAGCTCATGCCTGAGCCCGTGCAGTCACTCCACGCCAAGGCGCCTTCGACCACGAGGCAGGTTTGAGTGCCGAGCGCGCAGTCACCAATGCCTCCCTGTGAGGCATCACCGTTGAAGCACGATCTCGTTGTTCCTTCGGCGCACGTCGTCGGCGTGGTTCCCCCGCCACCACCGTCACCGTTGGCGCCACCGCCATTGCCACCCGCTCCACCACCGTTCTCGCCGCCTCCCCTGCCTCCGTCGCTGAGAATGCCCGAGTCTGTTTCCCCAGCATCATTACCAGTGCCAACAGACACCAAACCCGGCCCAGCACAATTACAGCCTGCCAACACAAGGCACAGGGCGGTGAGAAACAGACGCATGAGAGGCCTTTACCGGGTGTAGCCGCTATCTTCCAAGGGGCAACTCTGAGTTCAAGAGATAGAAGGGGTTAGCAGCCTGGGGTGTTGATTCTGCAGAAGCCCAGCAAAGGTTGCCAAGAAATCAGCACACACAGGGCTCGAAGTGACGCGTGCCAACCCTATGCGGTTTTCCGCTTTCTACAATCGCTCAGAAGAGTTTGGCGTCACCCGACGAGATATCCATAAATGGATGATGACATGTCAAAGCGTAGTATTTCCATTCAAATGTGAATTGATAAAACAGAGCCATGAAGCCTTTCACGACCGCAGCACTTGCAGCACTCTTCACCTGTTGTCTCGCGACGACACACCCGGTTCAGTCTTCGAGTTTAGGTACGGCCAAATCGACCGCGGACATGGTGGCCAGCTTGGCCGAACCCGGCATGGTGGAACTTGAAACCATCACTGCCGCCGATTGGGAAGTCGAGCGCAGCGGCCTTCTCAATGTGGAACACCCGAGTGCAAAGGACGCTGGGCTTAGCGACGGCGACGAGAAGATTCAGGTCTACTTCCATGCACTTCGTCACCCCACCAAAGGCTTGTTCATCGTCGATACCGGTATGGAACTGGCGTTGCGCGATGCGCCCGAGAAATCGGCCTTCAGCGGCATCGTTCGTTCGGCCATGCATTTTGAAAAGCTGCAAGTGCGGGTAGCCACGAGCGAGTGGCTGGCCAAAGAAACAAAGTTGGCCGGAATCTTCTTGACGCATCTACATTTGGACCACATCAGCGGCATGCGCGACGTACCGAATTCAACCCCGATTTATGTGGGGCTTCACGAGACAGACGGCGTTCGTTTCCTCCATCTCTTTGTGCGTGGGTCGACAGATGCAGCCCTCGAAGGGAAAGAAGCGCTTTCTCAATGGCAGTACCGGCCCGACGCATCGGGGACGTTTGACGGGGTGGTTGACATCTTTGGTGACGGCTCAGTGTGGGCCATTTGGGTGCCCGGGCATACGCCAGGGAGCACGGCCTATCTCGTACGCACGAAGACGGGGCCGGTGCTGCTGGCAGGTGACGCTTGTCATACGCGCTGGGGTTGGGAGCACCAGGTTGAACCCGGTTGGTTCACCGCCAATGCAACGGAAGGGGCGAAGAGTTTTCAGAGACTTCAGGCTTTTGTTGCTGCCCACCCGCAGGTGCAAGTGCGGGTAGGTCATCAACCCTGAGGCAACTGCAGCGGTGCTCGAGTCTCGAGATCAAACAACTCATACCGGTCGAGATGGGCGTGCAGCAGCCCTCCGTCGAGGAAATAGAGGCGAGCATTCGGTGGCGTGCCTCGAGCGTAGCGAACCTGCTCGCCCTCGATGCTCAGCGCCCGTAACGGCCCGTCAACGGCGGGCGAGTCATCGGCCCAGCTCCCAAGGAGTTCGCGCGCTTTTCTGTCTCTAATGTGTCCGATGGCTTGGGGAAAGGCGACAGGGAGTTGTCGCGGGTCATACCGCCGCCGCGGCGGCGGCCCAGTGAATTGCGAATCTTCTGAAGGCATCGCTGGCCTGTGAAAGAGAATTCCACGGGCTAGGCCTTTCTGAGCAGAACCAGGCTGGTGCAGAGGAAAGAGGTCGAGGGGGCCTTCGTTCCAGCGTTCGATGCGTTCATCGAAGAAGTCGTTCAAGCGCTGTGCAGCTGCACGTGCATCGACGGGAACCTCGCCTAGCAGCGCGAAGTCATCGACGGTGACGCCTGCATGCACCAACAAGAGCTCAGCGTGATGGTGCGCAAGGCGGAATCTCTTGCGGCGCAACAGTTCAGTGACCACTCGTTGTTGTGCTGCCGAGTAGCACGAAAAATCGCGAGCCAGGCTTTGGGCATCACTGAATGATGGGTACCGCTCTTTGAACTGATTCTTCGCTTCGTCGGTTGCAAGCTCGCTCGATGCGACGATGGCCTCTGCATAAGCCGTCTCAAAGAGCGCGTCGTCGGTAAATGCTGAGAGCTCGCAGACACGGGCCAGGTCATGGTTGCCGGCCAGAATGACGACTTGTTCTGAAGCGTGCGCGCTCAGCCAAGCGAGAAGCGCGAGCGCATCTTGAGTGGCCTGCACTCTTTTTCCAGGAAGCCCCCAATCGAAGTGATCTCCCATGGAGACCAATTGGACTTCGCGGCGTAAAGAACCGCTTGCATCAAGCAGCTTGTGGCGATCGAGCAATTCAAGCACCCGAGTAAAAGGGGCTTGAGGGTCACCCATCGCCACATACCGTTTGAACTGCAGTTTCAGATCTCCGCGAGGTTGCCGGTGTAGAAACCGTCGATCAGCTCTTTGTATTTGGTTTCCACCACTTTGCGCTTGAGCTTGAGGCTGGGGGTGAGGTCTCCGTCTTCAAGCGTCATGTCTTTGGGCACGATGGCGAAATTCTTAATCGACTCGTAACTCGCCAGGCCTTTGTTCAATTCTTGTACAAAGGGTTTGATCAAAGCGTGTGCACGGGGATCTTTGACCACCTGCTCGTAGCTGCCTTGCACGCCATTGTTCTTCGCCCATTCGGTGATGGCTTCTTTGTCGAGCGCCACCAGCATGATGCAGAAGTTCCGGTTGTTGCCATGCACCAGCGATTGGCTGACGTAGGGGCAAACCATCTTGAATTTGCCTTCCGTATTCTGGGGAGCGACATATTTTCCGCCAGATGTCTTGATGAGGTCTTTCTTTCGGTCGGTAATCTTGAGCAAGCCCTCAGCGTCGAGCTCGCCGATGTCACCGGTGTAAAGCCAACCATCTTTGATGGTCTCGGCCGATTGCTCTGCCAAGTTGTGGTACCCGCGCATGACCCCGCGGCCTTTAATGAGAATTTCGCCGTCGGCCGCAATCTTCACTTCGGTGCCTGGCAACGGCGGCCCCACAGTGCCGAACTTAAAGTTCGTCGGCCGATTCACGAACGAAGCCGCACTGGTCTCAGTCAGCCCATAGCCTTCGAGAATCAACAAGCCCGCCGCGTGGAAAAACTCAGCCATTTCACGAGAGAGGGGTGCGGAGCCTGAGACGAAATATCGAATGCGCCCGCCGAAACGCGCCTGAAGTTTTGAAAACACCAACTTGGTCGCGATGGCATATTTGATAGCCAACAGGCCACCTGGCTCTTGTCGCTTCTGCCGCAGCTGCGACACTTCGCGACCGACCGAAACGGCCCACTTGAAGATGTTGTATTTGAGACCGCCGCCCTTCTTGGCCCCGTCGACGACCTTGTTGTAAACCTTTTCAAAAATGCGCGGCACGGCGGCCACAAAGGTGGGCTTGACGTGACCTAAGTTGTCGATGATTTTGTCGACGCGCCCATCGATGGCGGTGTGAAAGCCAATCTTCAACTGCGCCATTTCTAAAACCTTGCCGAAACTGTGCGCCAAAGGCAGCCAGAAGAATTGCACGTCGTCGGGCACCAGCAATTTCATCTCATCAATGCCATCTGCTTCGTACACCCAGCAGTCTTGCGTCAACACCACTCCCTTGGGCTTACCCGTGGTGCCCGAGGTGTAAATGAGCGTGGCGATGTCGTTGCTTTTGACTGATTTACAAACAGTTTCCCATTCAGTCTGAGTGGCCGCTTTGCCCTTCTCAATCAAATCATTGAGGGTGAGCACCCAACCGTCAGCGCTCGCTTTCCCATCAAAGGTGATGACATTTTTGATGGAAGGAATTTTGGCGCGCACTGATGTGAGCTTCGCCACCTGCTCGTCGTTCTCAGCAAAGATGTACCGGGTGCCCGAATCGTTGATGATGAATTCGCACTCTTCGGCCAAGTTCGAAGGGTAGATGGTGGTGGTCGCCCCCGCCGCACCCAGAATGCCAATGTCAGCCACCACCCACTCGTAGCGAGTGCCTGAAATGATGGCCACGCGCTCTTCATTCTTGAGCCCTAGCGCTCGCAAACCCATCGAGACTTGGCGCACCTGTTCGCCAAACTGCTTCCAACTGACTTGTTTCCAACTCGACCCTAACGGGTAACTAAAGGCAGTGTTGTCAGGTGTGGCTGCAAGACGGTGCAACAACATTTCAGGAACAGTGGCAAAACTGGAGGCCATCTTGGCTCGCTCGTAATGGGTGGTAAGGAAGCGCACACTTTATGGGCGCTTTTTCTGGGTGCAACTGCTGATTGTAGGGGCTCGCTCTACCGCTTCAGCGCATCGATGGCTCGCTTCATTCCGCTGCGCACCAACAGTTGAGTCAACTTCACGAAGTCGACAGGCTTGGGCACATGCGCATCGCCTCCAGCGGCTTCCATCGTTTCAGGCGAGTGCAAGTTACCGAAGGCGGTTACGAAAAAAATAGGGCAGGTGAGCGCAGGGAGACCCTGGGCGAATGAAGGCAACGGGTTTTCTGCCTTTCCTCGAAAGAGTCGAGTCAACGCCAGGCCATCGAGTTCAGAGCCCTGGAGTTGAACGTCCATCAACACCGCGTAGAGCTCGTCACCTTGTGTTCGCGCGATAGAGCACGCTTCGCGATCTGTCTTTGCCCACAACAGTTTGTATTTGTTGCGCACTCGCAGCTCAGTGACTTCCCAATTGGCAGGTTCATCTTCGACGTACAGCACCGTTTTGCGCTCGGCAGCTTTGACGTGGGGTGAGGCACCTTCGATGCGCTTCATGCACCCGTCCTTTTCAGAAGATACATAACTTCAATGGGCTCTACCTTGCTCGAGGCTCTACCGCTTTAGCAGCACCTGCCTCTTTCGGCACTTGCGCGGCCAAACCCTTAGAAAACTTGATTTTTTGGAAAGGGCAATTCGACGACGAAGGTGCTGCCGCGGCCCAGGGCGCTTTCGACCTTCAATTCACCCCCGTGGAGACCGACCAATCTTCGCGAGATGGCGAGGCCCAGCCCGCTGCCGCCAAAGCGCCGAGTGGTGCTGCCTTCGACTTGGCGAAACCCATCGAAGATGAGCGATTGATGTTCGGCGGCGATGCCAATGCCTTGGTCTTTGACTTTTAAGCACACCATTTCACCGCGAATGCTTGTCTCGACGACGACAGTCCCCTTGCCATCGGAAAACTTGATGGCATTGCCGACGATATTGATGAGCACTTGGCTGAGTTTGACTCGGTCGACATCGATGGTGATGGGCGTACTCAAGTTGCTCACGACCAGACGTACTCCAGACAGTGAGGCCACCGGTTCCATTGCCACGCGAAGGTCTTCGAGCAGCGTCTGAAGAGAGACACTCTCGCGGTGAAGCACCATGTGCCCTGATTCCAGTTTTGAAAAGTCGAGAATGTCATTCACGACGGCCAGAAGGTGCGTGCCGCTGCGCACGATTGATTTGAGAAGGCGAAGTGTTTCTTCAGGCGCGAGGTCCATGGCCATGCTGGCTTCAAGCGACAACTGAGGTTGCCCAC
>JAYUVR010000078.1:0-6453 GCA_043753955.1 Archangium sp.
TATTGCCGCCTTCGGTGGCGACGCGAGCAACGTCACGCTCTTCGGTGAATCTGCCGGGGCATGGAGTACTTGTTCTCAACTCGCAATGCCGGGCAGCCGTGGGCTGTTCGCGCGAGGCATTATTCAGAGCGGTGCATGTTCTGACGCGCTGTATTTTACGGCCGAAAGGGCGCTCGCGCAGGGTGACGCACTCGCCGCGGCGGTAGGGTGCAGTGACGCTGCATGTTTGCGCTCGAAACCAGCTCAAGCACTCCTCGACGCGCTGCCGATGAAGCGAGGCATGTTGCTTCCTCCTGGAGTGTGGTGGGGTCCAGTCATCGACGGCACCTCGTTGCCAGAATTGCCGCTCGCCGCGCTGCGAGCTGGGCGGGCGGCTGAAGTGCCATTGATATTCGGTTGGGCGCGCGACGAGGGCATCGCGCATCTCCGCGGGTTTGATGAAGTGAAACAAGAAGAAGTGGTCGGCTTTCTCGACGAACATTTCGGGGAAAAGGCTGCGAAAGAAATGCCCGCTCACTATGCCTCCCGCACCCCGAAAGAATTGATCGATCGCGTCATCACTGACGGTGTATTTGCGTGCTCGGCGCGGCGGGTGGCGAACCTGTTGACTGCCCGTGGAGTGCCAGTTTTTCTCTATGAGCTGACGCACCCCCTTGATGACCCCGGTCCGCATGACTTGGGGGCAACACACTCGGTCGAGCTCTTCTTCGTGTTTGGGAATGAAGACCGCGTCGACCTCAGCGAACGAGAGCGGCCCATGGTGCGTACGGTGATGACGGCGTGGGGAAATTTTGCGCGCGATGGAAACCCGACAAGCGAGGCGATGCCTTGGCCCCGGTGGACGACGAAAGAGCAACGTTACGTCACGCTCGATCTCACTTCAGAAGTACTCACGCACCCGAAGTCGTTGCAGTGTGACGCTTGGGATCGTGTCGAGCGCTGAGGCGGTGTGTTGAGGAAGCGCAACTCAAGGCTTAAGAGTTTGATGAAAAATACGAGCGAGCCTCGTTGCAAGCCAAGGGATACATGAGGGGCTTCGAATTCTTGACGTCATTGTATTCGACCCCTAAACCTCGCGGCGTCGCTGAGAATCAAACTCGACAGGGGAACTAAAAATGAAGAAGCAAATTGCAGTTCTATGTGCAGTCGTCGCAACCGTTGTGGCAGTGAGTTGCGCGAAGTCGCCCAAGGAAATGTGTAAAGAGAGCATTGATGTCTTCTGTGGCCGTACCGCGACTTGCACAGACGGCGGTACGACGAAGGAGGCATGCCTCGCGTTCGTAGATGGGGGAGGCTGTGAAGCAAAGACTGAAGAAACCGTTTGTCCAGACGGTGGCACGTACAACAGCGGGAATGCTCAGAAGTGCCTGGACGATACCAAGGCTCAGACCTCCTGCACCGCCACCACGCAACCCGCTTCGTGCAGTGAAATCTGCAAGTAGTCTGGTCAACTGGCCCGCTCGAATAGCCTGATCGTTGCCCCGTGGCGTTGTCCTTGAAACAGGGCCGCCATAGTCAGGCCTGCGCAAGCTGGTCTGCGCGACAGCAGTAAGTTGGGGGTCGCCTCTGGACGAATCATCGCCCCCACCCTCGCATGTGTGGGGTGTTCCACCGCCCAAGGCCAAACCCGCCCTCGGTTAAATGAGAGATGTACTCCTAAAAGATTCCTTCTCATCACTTTTCAGCGTGCCGACAAACACGGCAAACGTTTGTTTTATCGGCGCTGTGCTGGTTGACGCTCCTCCCGCAAACGTTGAAGTGGACTCCTCGGGCCGGGTTTCGAGGCTACCTACGTTCTCTATTTATCAGTCTGTTTGATTCGTCGCACTGCACGATTTCGAAAATAGCCCCAAGGCTCGTCAGCATAAAAATATTCTGATCAAAATATGCATAAACGCGGTTTCTTCTGATGATCCGTTCGGGCTCAAGCGGCCAATTCAAAGACCGACATTGTTCTGCTGAGGGCCGCATTTTTGTTTTGGGCGCTCCGTTTGATTTTCTTCTTCAGTACAAAGGAGTGCTCGAGTATGCGATTGCAACCAAGCAGGAAAAATCAGTCGCTGCTCTGACAGGCAATTCAAGGAACTCATGCTTTCTCGGTTTTCGTATTCCGCGTTCGCGTTGTTTTTGCTCGTCGGATTCGTCGCCAATGCAGAACCCTTGCCTGTAGTTGCCATCCATCGCTCAATCCCTACCAGGGCCTCCGGCGTGTGGCCTTATGTTCGTTGGAAAGTGTTCCACCCAATTCAGTTCTTAGAAGAGGCTCTGCGAGCTGATGGAATTACCTTTGTTGAAGTAACTGATTCACAAATCGATAACGGCGCGCTGCTGCTCAATGGCAAACCGAAGTATCCCATTCTGTTTAGCATCGGGGCCGAGGGAATATCTGATGTAACCGCGAGCTCAATCGCCGTCTTTGCTTGGGCTGGTGGGCATGTTTATGTTTCGGGTTCATCGTGGACGAGGTTAGCGGATGGGTCGCCTCGGTTTGATTCGAGCAAACGACCGACGATGGCGTTGGCAAATGCAGTTGGAATTACAACTCCAGCATGGTTTCTGACCAGCGGAGTGACCACCCCCTCGAGCCTCGACCTGAGGGTCAATCATCTGATGCCATCGAGCAGCTATGACTGGGAAATGCCCGCGCGCTACGATTTCTTAGACGTGTTTCACAACCACTGGGTTTTTGCTGCGAGGCCGGCGCCTGGTACCGAAGTTATTTTAGGAGCAAAACTACCTGCAACGGCGCAGGGTAGAGTGCAACCTTTCTCAATCGAGTTCCTGTCATCGTCTTCAGACAACACAGACTGGGCTGGAGCTACACCGTTGCCGTCATTAGACATTCGTTTTGGAGATGTAAATGGTGATGGCCGCCTCGACCTTGCCGTTCGCGTCGGACGCAACGTCAAGGTTGGCCTATCCACTGGGCAAGGTTTTGCTCCTCTTCGTCAGTGGACCACTTGGGAAACAAACTACGACTGGGTGCTGACCGACGCCAACGGCGATCGTAAGGCCGACATCGTCGGTAAGCGACTCTCAGGGAGCCTCATTGATATACAAGTCGGTCTCTCGACTGGCTCTCAATTTGCTGCTTCCTCAAGTTGGACCGGTTGCCCAACAACGATTTGTAACAATACAGAAATGAAATTCGCAGACATCAACGGTGATGGCCGTTCTGACATGGTGACGAGAATCGGGGCGACGTTGAATTTGTTTCTCTCTTCCTCAGCTTGTAACTCTGGGTGCTTTCTTTCTCTTCCGCCATCGATTTGGTCCCCGGCATTTGATTTCAGTCTCGGCGATGTCAATGGCGATGGAAAAGCCGACATCGTCGGCCGTTCGGGAACGAGTATTCATGTTGGCCTTTCAACAGGCACAACGTTCAACGTATCGACCCAATGGACGACCTGGAACACTGCATACGACTATCGGCTCGCTGACATGGATGGTGACAAAAGGGCCGACTTGGTTGGTCGCAGCTCGATGCTCGATGTTCAAGTTGCGTTATCGGGGGGATCGGCATTCTTCAATTCAACATCATGGGCATCGTGGGGCCCCACTATCACCGACCCAATGTATCTTGCAGATGTAACCGGTGACCTCAGAGCTGATTTTGTCGGTCACGATGCATCACGACATGTTGTTTTTAGCCCTACGTTAGATTCTCCAAGCGTCTCGTACGCAAAACTTACATCGCGACCCTATGGCCTCGGGCGATTCGTTTTCAACGCAGAGCTCAACCCCATGGCTGGCTATGGTGGATTTTCGAATGACAACTCAGAGTACAAAATCATCCGACGTTCCATAGACCAAGCATTCAATGCACAAGCGCTCCCGGTCATCACAATTGGAGCGTGGCCTTCGAAAAAGCTCGCCGCAGCCATCTATCGACATGACCACTGGATGGCGAGCGACGTTCATGCACTCGAAATCGCCTTTGGGTCCTCAATCACGGCGCCCTTCGGGGAATATTACGTTCTTCCGAATCAGGCGAATTGTTCGAATACCCCGGTTGCCCGATGTATCGCAAACCCGACGAACGATCTTCTCGTCAATATCGGAGCAGCAACGTCGGTTCAGGTTCAACTCGGGATGTAAGCCAAATGGCTAGAGCGTAATTCGAGTGGGCTCACCAGGATTCGAACCTGGAACCTAGCGGTTATGAGCCGCCAGCTCTACCGTTGAGCTATGAGCCCGTTCGTCGTTTCAAACCGCGAACGCGCGAGACCCTATCAGACACTTTGGCCTCACGCGGCTTCTTCCTCTTCATCTCAAACAAGACACCTTCCAAAGCCAGGCGTCGTCGTTGCTCCACTGCCACGGGCTTAGCCAAAGTGCCGTCACTGCGCACCACTCGCCACCACGCAATTCCTTCAAGCCGATGGAGTGCTTGCACTACCGCCCGTGCAGCGCCGGGCTTCCCAGCCATCAAAGCGACCTGCGCATAGCTCGCGGTACGGCCTTTGCGAATCGAACCCACCGCACGCTTCACCGCCAACAGCCATGGCGTCAATCCTCTCCCCGATGACGAGGGGAGAGGAACACTCGAGCTCACTGGCCTTCGACGAAGCTGCGCAATCGCTTGCTTCGTGACGGGTGACGCAACTTCCGCAACGCCTTGGCTTCAATCTGCCGAATGCGCTCACGCGTCACTTCGAAGTCTTGACCGACTTCTTCCAACGTATGGTCGCTCTTTTCGCCAATACCAAAGCGCATACGCAGCACTTTTTCTTCGCGCGGAGTCAACGTCGCCAGCACTTTGCGCGTCTGTTCCGCCAAATTCATATTGATAACCGCTTCGTCAGGTTTGACGTGCGCTTTGTCTTCAATGAAGTCGCCCAAGTGTGAATCTTCTTCTTCACCGATGGGCGTCTCGAGCGAGATGGGCTCTTTGGCGATCTTCAAGACCTTGCGGACCTTGTCGAGCGGCAGTTCCATCTTCTCGGCGATTTCTTCGGGCGTCGGCTCGCGACCAATCTCTTGCACCAAATACCGACTGGTGCGGATGAGCTTGTTGATGGTCTCGATCATGTGCACCGGAATACGAATGGTGCGCGCTTGATCGGCAATCGCTCGAGTGATGGCTTGACGGATCCACCAGGTGGCGTAGGTCGAGAACTTGTACCCACGCTTGTACTCGAACTTATCGACCGCCTTCATCAGGCCGATGTTGCCTTCCTGAATCAGGTCGAGAAACTGCAAACCACGGTTGGTGTACTTCTTCGCAATCGACACCACCAAACGCAGGTTGGCTTCTACCAACTCGCTCTTGGCCCGCTCAGCTCGGCGCTCACCAATACGAATCGCGTCGTACTTGGTGCGCAGCAGGTCGATTTCCATACCTGCGTCTTCTTCAACCTTCTTGATCCTCCGCAACGACGTGCGCACATCACGGTCGAGCGATTCCATATGCTCTTCAGTGATGTTGAGTCGCCGCTGCAGTCGCTTCGCCGCATTGGGGTTGCCCACGGCTTCCTTCAACGCAACCTTCAAATCGTTGAGCGGAATGCCGTATTGACGTTGAAGATCTCTCAGCTCGTCTTCAGCGCGATCGACGGTGTCGATCATGCCTTTGACATGTTGAACGATGCGGTCGACGGCCTTCTTCGACAGGCGCATCTCTTCAACCTGCTCCATCATCTTTTCACGGAGCTCTTTGTCTTGCCGTCGAAATTCCTTCTTGTTCGCCTCAGGGAGTTTCTTCTTCCCATTGAGCTCTTCAAAAATGTCTTCAACTTCTTTGTAGAGAACCTTGAGCTGATCGAGCTGCTTGGTCAGGTTCTCAATGCGATTCAATTCTGAAGCGTTGAGCTGAATTTCCTTCGGCCCTTCAGTTTCAGCTTCGGCCTCCGGTTCGAACTCACTCTCTTCTTCTTCTTCTCGCTGCGGCTCTTCAGGGGCGTCTTTGAAAACCTCGCGAACGCGCAGCTTGCCCGTGCGCAGACGAGGGCCGATGTCGAGCATCTCGTTGACTGCTACTTTGCAGTCGAGCAACGCTCGCATCACATCTTTTTCGCCGTCTTCAATGCGCTTGGCGATTTCAACTTCGCCTTCACGGGTGAGAAGCGAAACCGAACCCATCTTGCGCAAATAGAGTCGAACAGGGTCATTCGACTTCGTACCTGCATCATCAGCAGAAGCCGCCTTGGGCGTCGCCGCGACAGGAGTTGGCTTCTCTTCATCGTCGTCGTCGTCTTCTTCTTCCTCGGCCGCATCTTCTTCTGCAGCGACCGTCGGCTTGACTTCGACTTGACCCTCGCTCGCCTTTTGGGCGTCGACGACCTCGACATCGTTGTCACCGAACATCGACATCACGTCATCGATTTGTTCCGGTGAGACCGCGTCGCCAGGGAGCGCATCATTGACCTCGTCAAAAGTGACGAAGCCTTTTTGTTTGCCCTGCGCCAGAAGCTCTTGCACTTCTTTGCGCTCGTGGACCGGATCTTCCTGGTC
>JAYUVR010000079.1:0-7674 GCA_043753955.1 Archangium sp.
CTGACGCGTGGGCCGCAACGGCTTGAGTGGGAGTATGACGGCTTTCTGTTGAAGGAAGAAAAAGCTTCTGGCGTCGCCTCGGCAGTCAGTCAGTGGAAACATGACGCTGACTTCCGAGTGGCGGCGCATTTCGTCAATGGAATGGAAGTCAATTACAGCTATGACATTGACTCTTTGGTGACGCAGGCGGGTGCCGCCACCTTGAGTCGACTGCCTGACACGGGCCAAGTTTCGGCTGTAACCGTTGGCAATGTGAGTGCGGGCTTTACTCACAATACCTACGGAGAATTGGCCTCTGTGACGGCGACAGCCATGGGTGCGACGCTGTATTCCGAGGGCCTGAGTTACGACGAAGCGGGCCGCATTCGACTGGTGGAAGAAGTTGTCGAGGGCACAGCCGTGCAGTGGGCGTACAGCTATGACGCCTTGGGGCAACTGGTGTCGGCATCGAAGAATGGGAGTCTTACGACGCAGTGGACGTACGACGGCAATGGCAATCGACTTACTGAAAACGGTGTCGTTTCAACCTTTGATGTCCAAGACAGACTGACGAGCAAAGGCATCATCACCTATGAATGGGATTCTTTAGGTGGGCGAAAGCAAAGGAAGGAAGGAAGTCTCACCACCAGTTATGCACACGATGGCTTGGGTGCATTGACGTCGGTGACGTTGCCCGACTCGACGGTGGTGACGTATGAGTATGACGGCCGGCAACGTCGCATCGCCAAGCGTCGCAATGGCGTGGTGGTGAAGCGATGGGTGTATAGCGGGCAGTACCAAGTGGTGGCCGAAGTTGATGGAGCAGGCGTAGTCACCAGCCGATTTGTGTATGGTACTCAGTCACACAGCCCCGACTATGCGGTGCGCGACGGCGTTACGTACGCATACGTCAAGAATCATCTGGGCAGCGTTAGGTTGGTGGTGAATGCGAGTAGTGGAGCCGTCACTCAGCGCATCGACTACGACGCCTGGGGCAACCTCATTACAGACACCAACCCTGGGTTTCAGCCTTTTGCTTTTGCTGGTGGTATCTATGATGCAGACACTCAACTGACACATTTCGGGTTTCGAGATTACGACGCCAGTGCAGGTGTCTGGTCTGCGAAAGACCCGATTCGTTTGCAGGCCGGTCTTGCTGTGTATTCGTATGTCGAGAGTAGCCCTCTCAAGTACGCGGACCCCACTGGACTCTTTTCGTGGATTGGAGAGTGTGAAGGTTCCGGCGTTACTGTTTCCGCGGTGCTAAACTACGAGGGTGGCCAGGAAGGCATCCCTGGCCGGATTGTCGTGCCTGCGTTGACCATCGACCGGTTGCCAAGCTCCGTTCAGTTTACAAGTCCCGGAACCATGGCTTGCCAAGACGCCCAATCTGCGCGGGCAATACAGGCTCGCTACCTCCAAGCCTACGGCCCGGTTGTAACCAGGTGTTGGCGCCTGATGATACGACAGATGGATGCTGCCTGTGATCTCGAAGGGGGCCCGCCTCTGGGTCCACCTCCCTCCTCGAAACCAAGTCGAAAGCTTACATGCGAGCGATAGCCTTCCTACTGCTATTCAGCTGCACGAACCCATCGGTTGGCAACCTGGGCGTTCTCCGCATTACGAACCAGCCCGCTGACGGAGGGCCATGCGGTATCGGCGGCGCAGAAATGGACGACTGTCACGAGCACGCTCCACGTCCAGATGGTGGTCCATGCGACGTCGAATGTCGAAACGGAAAGTTATGTCTTGCGCGCCCGACTGAATGCCGGAATGTCCCGATCATCATCGGCCCCACTGAGTATCTCGCACCCAAGTAATTGCTCCGGTTTGCGTTTGACGTCTGCGGAAGCCACGCGGTGGAGGGGGGGTTGTTAAGAATTACTGAGATTAAACTGAATTTGGCCGACTGATGGAGCATATACGAGCTCGATGGAGGCGACTTCGCTTTGGTGCAGTGTCTAGGAGGCGGGATGAGGAGAGCACTGGAGTAAGCCCCCGTGTTGAGCGCAGCTGTGCTTGCGGCCCAACGCGTGACGCAGCTGGCTCGGTGGTGCGCCACCGACTCGATTGGACAGATAGTCAACGCGCCGAGTTTGGGAAAACCACGATTTAGATGAAAGCGTCAGCCGCGCGCGCGCAAGGCGGTGACGATCATTCGCGAGGCCGGGCTTCGATTGAGGGTGTAGAAGTGAATTCCCGGCACGCCTCGCGACAAGAGCTCTGAGCACTGCAACGTCGCGTGCGCCACGCCCAGTTGCATCACCGCCTGCGGGTCATCTTTTATTTTCTCGAGTTCCAGCTGAAGTCGCATGGGCACGGTAGCTCCGCACAGGCGCACGAAACGGTTCACTTGCTCGTAGTTGGTGATCGGCATGATGCCCGGCACGATGGGTGAATTCATGCCCAGCCGTCGCGCCCGTTCGACAAAATCGAAATAGAACGCGTTGTCGAAAAACAGCTGGGTGATCACAAAATCAGCGCCTTCATCAACTTTGTGTTTCAAATTTCTCAAGTCGACATCGCGGGAAGATTCGAGGTGCCCCTCGGGGTTACCGGCCACGCCCACTCCGAAACCTAAATCGCGCTCGCGAATGTAGGAAACGAGCTCATTCGCATACGAGAAGCCTCCCTCGACTTTCTTGAACCCCACTTCACCTTTGGGCGGGTCGCCGCGAAGCGCCAATACATTTTCGATTCGAGCGGCTGCCAATCGGTCGAGCACCTGACCGATTTCATCGCGGGTGTGGCCGACGCAGGTGAGGTGCGCCATGGGCTCGATGCCGGTGCGTTCCTTGATGTGCGTCACGAGCTCGATGGTTCGATCTCTCGTGCTCCCTCCGGCTCCGTATGTGACAGAGACGAAGCCTGGGTCGAGAGAGCGTAAATCGTCGAGAGTAGCCCAGAGCTGTTTCTCTCCCTCTGGCGTTTTGGGAGGAAAGAACTCAAACGAAAAACACGGCTTCGATGGGTTGAGGCGCGTTCTGATCTTCACAGGTACCGTTCTTCTCACGTTGAAGAAAGTGCGTCACTGGGTATGGTGCACGCGCGCTCTTTGCCCACGAAAGAACACATGCCTCGTTCTACACCTCTCAATGCAGCTCACCGGAAGCTCGGCGGTCGTATGGTCGACTTCGCAGGGTGGGACATGCCGGTGCAATATGCCGGTCTTATTCAAGAACATGAGCTCGTCCGCACTGGTGTCGGGCTCTTTGACGTCAGTCACATGGGCGAAATCGAGTTCAAAGGCCCGGGCGCGCTTGAAGAAGCCAACCGGCTCATCACCAATGATCTTTCCCGTTGTGCTGATGGCCAAGCGGTGTACGCCGGGTTGTTGAATGAAAAGGGTGGCTTTGTCGACGACGTGGTGGCGTACCGCTTTTCCCCTCAACACATTTTCATCTGCGTCAACGCGTCGAACGTAGATAAAGATTTTGAGTGGATGGCGTCGAACGCCAAACAAGTCAAACCCATCAACCGCTCAAATGACTTCGCTCAAATTGCGGTGCAAGGGCCCAAGGCCTTCGCGGTCGTTCAGCGATTGTGCAGCAATTCACTCGAAGGTATCGGCACCTATCGCTTCACCACCGGTGACGTGGCTGGAGCTCCCTGCATTATTTCGCGCACTGGCTACACGGGCGAAGACGGGTTCGAACTGTACTGTTCACCTGACAAAGCAGAAGCCTTGTGGTTTGCCATTTTAGAAGCCGGTAAGCCCGAAGGCGCCGCAGCGTGTGGTTTGGGTGCGCGTGACTCTTTGCGAACTGAGATGAAGTACGCGCTGTACGGAAATGACATTGACGACGTGCACACTCCGCTGGAGGCGGGTTTGGGGTGGGTGGTCAAACTCGATAAGAGTGAATTCATCGGTAAGCCTGCGCTTGAGGCTCAGAAAAAAGCCGGGGTAACTCGCAAACTGGTGGGTTTCGAAATGGCTGAAGCAGGCATTCCCCGTGCGCACTACGCGATTCTCAAAGAGGGTGAGAAGGTCGGCGAAGTGACCAGTGGCACCATGGGGCCTTCAGTGAAAAAGGCCATCGGTATCGGCTATGTGCCGACTGCCTTGGCCGCCGAAGGCAGTACTTTTCACATCGATATTCGCGGGCGCCCAGTGCTGGCTCGCGTCGTCAAAACGCCGTTCTATAAGAAGAGCTAACAAAGGAATTCACATGAGCAACTACCCGAGCGATCTGAAGTACACGAAGGACCACGAGTGGGCGAAGAAAGTTGGCTCTCACGTGGCGGTGGGCGTCACCTTTCACGCACAAGATGCCTTGGGCGCGGTGGTGTATGTCGAATTGCCCAAAGTGGGTGCGGTGGTGAAGACCCACGAATCATTTGGGGTCATCGAGTCGACCAAGGCGGTTTCAGAGCTCTTTGCTCCAATCGCGGGCAAGGTCACCAAGGTCAATGATTCCGTTTCAGCAAACCCCGGCTCAGTGAATGACGACCCTTATGCGGCGTGGCTCATCGAGCTCGAACCTGCCAATTCGGCTGAGTTCGATGCCCTGTTGGACCAACCGGCCTATGTGAAAGCGCTCGAGGGGGCGAAGTAGGGGCGAGTGACCCTGGCGGAAATCGCTGCGTGACTCTAGAAGCCGCCCGTCATGCTCGAATTCACCGATAGCTTTGTTCGTCGTCACGTCGGCCCTTCCTCTCAAGACATTGAGGCCATGCTCAAAGTCATCGGCGCAGCGTCTCTCGATGCGCTGGTTGATCAAACGGTGCCTCAACACATTCGTTCGAAAAAGCCGCTCGCTTTGCCACCGGCCAAGGGTGAAAGCGAGTTGCTCGCCGAGCTGAAAAGCATCGCCGCGCAGAATCAGGTGTTCAAAAGTTTTATTGGCACCGGCTACTACGACACCATCACGCCTGGAGTGGTGCTTCGAAATGTGCTGCTGAACCCAGGCTGGTACACCGCGTACACCCCGTATCAGGCGGAAATTGCGCAGGGTCGTTTGGAAGCGCTGCTCAATTTCCAAACGACGGTGGCTGATCTCACGGGCCTTCCGATTTCGAATGCCTCGTTGCTTGACGAAGCCACCGCAGCCGCTGAGGCCCTGCACCTTCTTCATTCAGTGGGCAAAGAGACTGATGGGAAAGCGTTCTTCATTTCAAATCTGTGTCACCCGCAGACCATCGAAGTGGTGAAGACTCGAGCCAAGCCCCTCGACATCGAAATCATTGTGGGAGACCACTTCACTTTCGATTTCAGCACCAAGTGCTTTGGCGTTTTAGTTCAGTACCCCGCAACCGACGGAAGCGTGCACGACTACCGCGCCTTCGCTCAAAAGGCCCACGCGAGCGGTGCGTTGGTGGTGATGGCGACGGATCTCCTCGCATTGACCATGCTGACGCCTCCGGGGGAACTCGGGGCTGATGTGGCTGTTGGCTCTGCACAGCGTTTCGGAGTGCCCATGGGTTTTGGTGGCCCTCACGCTGGTTTTATGGCCACCAAGAATGAGTTCGCTCGTTCGATGCCGGGTCGAATCATCGGCGTTTCGCAAGATGCGCACGGTCACATGGCCTTGCGCATGGCATTGCAAACGCGCGAGCAACACATTCGCCGAGAAAAAGCGACTTCGAACATCTGCACGGCGCAGGTGCTGCTGGCCGTGATGGCGTCGATGTACGCGGTGTACCACGGGCCGCAGGGTCTGAAGGCCATCGCCAATCGGGTGCACTTGTTGGCCAAGACTTTTGCCGATGGTTTGCGCTCGCTCGGGCACAAGCCGCTGCATGACGCTTTCTTTGATACCGTCACCTTCCGGCTCGCAGATGCGAAGGCTGTCGATGCGCTCATCGCCCGCGCCGAAGCGGCGAGAATGAATTTGCGTCGAGTTGACGACACCACACTGGGCGCCTCGATGGATGAGACGACCTCTGCGGAACATGTCGATCAGCTGTTGGGGCTCTTCGGCAAAGCACCTCAAGTGCAAACGTTGGCGGCTGCGGCGAGCAAAGTCAGTGTCATCGGTGAGAGTCTGCGGCGGACCAGCCCTTTTTTGACGCACCCGGTGTTCAATGCGTTTCACACTGAGCACGAGATGCTTCGCTACATTCGCGGGCTCGAAAGCAAAGATCTCTCGTTGTGCCATTCGATGATTCCGCTGGGGAGCTGCACCATGAAGCTCAATGCGACGAGCGAGATGGAAAGCGTCACCTGGCCCGAGTTCAATGCGTTGCACCCTTTCGCTCCGCAGGCGCAATGGAAGGGCTACGCCACTATTTTCTCTCAGCTTGAGTCGTACCTTTCAGAGATCACCGGTTTCGCAGGCTGTTCGCTGATGCCAAACGCCGGGAGCCAGGGCGAATACGCCGGGCTGTTGGTGATTCGTTTGTTTCATGAAGGCCGAGGCCAAGGGCATCGAAAAATATGCCTCATTCCCGCCTCAGCGCACGGCACCAACCCGGCTTCAGCTGTCATGGCGGGCTACCAAGTGGTGGTGGTCAAGACTGACGAATCGGGCAACGTTGATGTGGGTGACTTGAAGGCGAAGATTGAAGCCAACCGAGAGCACTTGGCGGCGCTGATGGTGACCTACCCTTCAACACACGGTGTGTTTGAAGAGGCCATCACTGAAATTTGCGAACTCGTGCACGGTGCTGGAGGTCAGGTGTACATGGACGGCGCCAACATGAATGCACAAGTTGGCCTCTGCCGGCCTGGCGACTTTGGGCCTGACGTCTGCCATCTCAATCTCCACAAAACGTTCTGCATTCCCCACGGCGGAGGCGGCCCTGGCATGGGCCCAATTTGTGTGGCGAAACATTTGGTGCCGTACCTCCCCACGCACCCGCTACAGAAAGTAGGAGGCGCACAGGGCTCTGGGCCCATTTCTGCGGCCCCCTATGGCAGCGCGAGCATCTTGCTCATCTCATGGGTGTACATTCGTTTGATGGGCGCTGAAGGTCTGACTCACGCGACCCGGACGGCGATTCTGAATGCGAATTACATCTCGCAGCGTCTCGAACCCAGCTTCCCCGTCTTGTACCGAGGAAGCCACGGCCGGGTGGCGCACGAGTGCATTCTCGATATGCGCAAGCTGAAGGGTACAAGTGGGGTCGAAGTCGAAGATCTCGCCAAGCGGCTGATGGACTACGGTTTTCACGCGCCAACGGTGTCCTTCCCCGTGGCTTCGACCATGATGATCGAGCCCACCGAGTCAGAATCGTTGAGTGAAATCGATCGCTTTTGCGAGGCGATGATTTCGATTCGTACCGAAATCTTCGACGTTGAACAAAACGTCTTCCCTCGAGACGACAACCCGCTCAAGAATGCGCCGCACACAGCAGAAGTGGTGACCGCCGACGAATGGAAGCACCCCTACAGCCGGCAGCGCGCGGCGTACCCCTTGGAATGGGTCAAGAAGCACAAGTTTTGGCCGGCGGTCAGTCGGGTGAACAACGTGCTGGGCGATCGAAAATTGGTCTGCAGTTGTCCCCCTATCGAAGAGTACATGTGAGGCCAGATGGGCTACGGTGCGGCGGGTCAGATGGCGACTCCTGAGGCGAAGAAGCCGATCCGTTTTGGTAAATACACACTCATCGATCGCATTGCGGTCGGTGGGATGGCCGAGATTTTTTTAGCTCGCCAAGCGGGGCTCGAAGGTTTCGAAAAGACCATCGTCATCAAACGAATACGGCCGCATTTGTCGAAGCAGCCGAACTTCGTGAAGATGTTTTTGAACGAAG
>JAYUVR010000080.1:0-10609 GCA_043753955.1 Archangium sp.
AAGTCGAAGCATTGTTGGCCGCGCCGTCGCCGAAGACGCTCTCAGGCATAAGAGACCGAGCGATGATCGAAGTGCTGTATGCGACGGGGCTCCGTGTCAGTGAACTGGTTTCTTTGGGCGTCAATGACGTCAACTTGATTGATGGCTACGTGCTGGCCTTCGGCAAAGGCAGCAAAGAACGAGTGGTGCCTTTGGGTAAAAAGGCCATTGAAGCGCTGAAATTTTGGCTTGAAGGGCCTCGGTTGGCAGTGCTCAAAGGTCGACCATCGAGGGCACTGTTCGTTTCGCCCAGAGGCAAAGCCCTCACCCGCATGGGCTTTTGGAAATTGCTTCGGCGGCACGCTGTAGGCGCCGGCATCATGAAAGCGCTCTCTCCGCATAAGCTTCGACATTCCTTCGCCACGCACTTGGTCGAGCGCGGAGCTGATCTCCGGGCAGTACAGGCGATGCTGGGCCATGCAGACTTGGCCACTACGCAAATTTACACTCACGTTGATTCAAAACGATTGCGCGCGATGTATGACGATAAACACCCGCGCTCTCGGGTTTCGAAAACAATCAAGTCGAAGTGACGCACCACCGGGTAACAGAAAAACATGCGCATTCTTTCAGGCGTTCAATCATCAGGCCGACTTCACTTGGGCAATTACTACGGGGCGATTCGCGAGTTTGTACGCCTGCAAGATGAAGGTGAGGCGTTGTATTTTATCGCCAATCTTCACGCGCTAAATTCGGTGCGAGATGGAAAATTGGCCCGAGAACTGACCTATGAAACCGCAGCTGCGTTTCTGGCCTTGGGGGTTGACCCCACTCGAGCGGCCTTGTTTCGCCAAAGCGACATTTTAGAAGTCGCCGAGTTGTACTGGGTGCTGGGCACGGTGGTGCCGATGGCCGATTTGGCCAACGCCCATAGTTATAAAGACAAGATTGCCCGAGGCGCAGAGCCTGATTTTGGCCTCTACGGTTACCCCGTGCTGATGGCCGCTGATATTTTGCTCTACGACTCAGATGTAGTGCCGGTGGGGAAAGATCAACGTCAGCACCTTGAACTCGCGCGAGATTGGGCGGGTAAGTTCAATCGGCAGTATTCGCCAGGGTATGATCCGCAACGCGGTACAGGAGGGTTGCTCAAGCTGCCCACCGCGCGTACCCGCGACGAAACAGCAGTGGTGCCCGGTCGCGATGGGCAAAAAATGTCGAAGACCTATGGCAACACCATCGACATCTTTGGCCCTGAAAAAGAGATCGAAAAGCAGATCGCCTCAGTTAAAACCGATTCAACCGCACCTGACGCACCCAAGCCGACTGAGCAGCAACCGCTGTACGACTTGCTCAAGGTGGTATTAGCCCCTGCTGAGTTTGCGCTGGTTGATGCGCGCTGGCGCGAAGCGGGAGACAAGAGCAGTCACGGCTACGGGGCCTTCAAGAAAATTCTCCGCGACGGCTATTTTGCAGCGTTTACCGAACCTCGTAAGCGCTACGTCGAATTGATGGGTGATCGCGGGGAACTCGATCGTTTGCTCGCTCAAGGCGCCGAAAAAGCGCGTCAATATGCGGCGCCCGTCATCGCTCGCGTCAGGGCTGCGGTCGGCTTGTAGGCATTTTAAAAAAAGAGAATACCGGAGGTTTTTGAAAAGCGTGCTACATCGCCGGAGGCCGATTTTCCGGCCTTTGACGAGGGTTGAGCGACCCGTGGCTGACGTGAAGGACGGGAGTCCTGCACCAGAGAATGCGCTTTCCGAAGTGCTCGCCCCACGCGACGCTTTTCGCATTGCGCTGCCCAATTTTGAGGGCCCTCTCGATCTGTTGTTGCACCTGATTCGCGAGCACAAGCTCGACATTCTCGACATTCCGATGGCGTTGATTACCGAGAAGTATCTCGGGCATCTGCAGCTGATGCGGGAAATTAACCTCGACATCGCTGGCGAGTTTTTGGTGATGGCGTCGACCTTGCTGCATCTCAAGTCGCGCATGCTGCTTCCGCGAGAAGACTTGCCGGTGGGGCAAGATGTCGCCGATGTCGCGTCTGAGCCCCTTGACCCCCGGGCCGATTTGGTGCGCCGCCTCCTTGAGTACCAGAAGTATCGAGCGGCGGCTGATCAGCTGGCAACTCACGACATTCTCGACCGAGACGTCTTCCCGCGCCGGGTTGCCGTCGAAGAGGTGCCGCTCGATGATGAAGAGTTGGGGCTTCGTGAAATCAGCATCTACAAGCTGATAGAGGCCCTCGACCGGGTGCTCAAAGAGCTTGAGCCGAAGAAGCAACACGAAGTCACTCGAGAGCATCTGTCGCTGTCGGTCGCCATGTACCGAATTGCCGACAAACTTAAAGCCGAGGGCAAAGGCCATGCGGTCATATTTTTTGACCTCTTCGAAGGCGCCCGTGTTCGCAGTGATGTCGTGATCACCTTTTTGGCGCTGCTCGAGATGTGCAAGTTGCGGCTCTTGCGCGTTTCGCAAGCTGAAGGCAGTGATGACATTTTGATCAGCGAAAAGGGCGATGCGCTCGCTGACTTTGGCACCGAAGGCGGGCTTGTTCCCGCAAAGGAAATCGACAGTGAGTACGAATAAGCGACCCGATGAAGTTCGCGGTGGCCCAGGGCCCTTCAGTGAAGAAGAAGTGGCGGCAGTCACCCAAGGGCCTTTGGGCGACCCCGACCTTGACGAGCTCGACGCCGCTGAAATTGACGCTGCTGAGAATGAAACGTCGTTTGAGAAAATCTTGGCGAAGTCGCGCAAGCTGGTGGGAAACCAGGTTCGCAACGTGCTTGAGAGCGTGTTGTTTGTTGCCCCTCAGGCCCTGACGATTGACCAACTCTTCGATGCCACTGGCATTGACCGCGAAAAAATTGAAAAGACGCTCGAAGCGCTTGAGGGAGATCGCCGCGAAGGTCTGGGTGGAATCGTGCTGCATCAAGTGGCTGGCGCGTGGCAATTTCGCACCGCCGCTGAGTCAGCTGAATACGTTCGTCGATTTTTAAAAGTTAAACCGCAGCGACTGACTCGTGCCGCGGTCGAGACCCTGGCGTTGATCGCTTATCGGCAACCGGTGACCCGCCCTGAGATTGAAGATGTGCGCGGCGTTGATTCGGGGGCCGTGCTTAAAGCGCTACTCGATCGACGGTTGATTAAAATCGTCGGTAAAAAAGAAGAAGTAGGGCGCCCGATTTTATACGGCACCACTCGAGAATTTCTCGAATTCTTCGCGCTCAAAGACTTGGCTGCGTTGCCGACCTTGCGTGAATTTCAGGAACTCAACGAAGAAAGTCGAGCCATTGTCGAACGCGAAGCGCCCATGTCAGTTGAAGGCATTGTCGAACAGCTCTCAGACACGCAATTGCAAGAGACGCTCGCGCTGCAAGACCAAGCTTCAGAAGCGGCTTTGGCCGAACTCGAATCGGCCATCGATCAAGCCGACGTGACGGCGAAGAGTGCCGCACACATTCTCAACCCGCCGCAGCCGCCTCCAGAGCCCGGAGCGTCACCTGCAGCATCGGCCACTGGGCCGACGTTGAACTCACCCTAAAGGGCTTCTCAAAGAGTCTACCTATGGAACGCCTACAGAAGTTTCTTTCGCGCGCTGGAGTCGCGTCGCGCCGACATGCGGAAGCCTTGATTGTCGACGGCCGAGTGAAGGTCAACGGGAAGGTCGCGACGGTGCTTGGTACGCGCATCGATGCACAAAAAGATTTGATCCTCCTCGACAATAAACTCGTCTCTGCCAATTCGGAGCGTAAGTATTTTCTCTTTTACAAACCGCCAGGGGTGGTCACGACGCTGTCTGACCCGGAAGGCCGCCCCACAGTTGCCGATTATGCGATCGAAGCAGGCGGTCGAGTCTTCCCTGTGGGGCGCCTCGATTACGATGCCGAAGGGGCATTGTTACTGACAGACGATGGCGAACTCGCAAATAAGCTGATGCACCCCAGCCATCAGGTGCCGCGCGTCTACTTGGCGAAAGTGAAAGGCGTGCCTGATGAACCGTCGCTTCAAAAACTTGTCGATGGCGTTCGTTTAGAAGACGGAATGGCGCACGCTGTTTTGGCGCACATCTTTGAAAAAGCAGAGCGCAACACGTGGGTCAAGATTGTCGTCACTGAAGGTCGTCAGCACTTGGTCAAACGCCTGTGCGCCGCGATTGGCCACCCGGTCGTTCGTCTCTATCGACCAGCACATGCAGGGTTGTCTGTGCATGGGTTGAAGCCGGGTCAGCTCCGCGCCTTGAGTCATGACGAAGTTCGCCGCGTCAAAGCAGCGGCTGATGGCGACGCACAACCCGAGCCTCGATTGACGCTCCCGGCGCGGCGTCATGGGCACGCTGCACCAGGTTTCGAGCCAGAAGCAGAACCAGAATCAGAATCGGTTCCCCAGTCACAGTCGACTCGCAGCGAAGGTGAAGGTGTTCGACGAAGTTCGAAGCCGCGTACTTTTACGAGAAGCGAAGGTGAACGCATGGGCTCGCGAAACGCTCCTGCTTCGAGTCGTCAAAAGAGAGGTGAGAGTGCGCCTCGCGGTGAAAAGCGCTCGGGAGAACGGAAATTCGAAACTCGCGACGCGAAGCCGTCCGGCGAGCGGAAGCGCGCAGACAAGTTTGGGGCCGCGCCTTCACGCAAAGAGAACAAACGAGGCGAGCGCAAGGTACACCCCAATGAGCGCGGAAGTCGCTTTGAGCCGAAGCCGAAGGCTGGGTTTTCGAAACCCTTTCCGGGGGAACGCGCGCGAGGTGCGCCCAAGCGTGCTGACGGTGATGCGCCACGTAAAGACGAGGCCCGAAGCAAACCCAGTTGGTTCTCGCCCGCATCGACTGGGTCAGATGCCGAGCAAAAGGCGAAAGGGCCTCGCAAAGGTCTGGGCCGCGGCGGCTTTCAGCAGAGAAAAGGCCCCAAACGTTTCAGTGCCAAAGGGGCGAGCAGCCCACGCCGAGCGGGGGCTTTTTCGAGGAAGCCGAGGGGCTCTTAAAATCGTCGTGGTAGGACGTGCACCATGAGGTGCCGCACTTTCGCCACGCTCGTTGTGTGTTCGCTCGTCGCCTGTTCTGGCGGGCGAGACAAAATGCTTGCGGATCTCCAGAGCCCTCGCCCCGAGGTGAGGGCTCAGGCCGTCAAGCGTTTGGCGAACCATTTCCAGCCCGACGATGTCAGCCTCTTTTCGCAGGCAGCCCGAGATCCCATGCCTGCGGTGCGCGCTGAAGCGATGACTGCACTGGGAAAAACGCAAGATTCGCGAGTAGTCGACCTCTTAGGTGAAGCCCTCGGAGATTCTGATGAGCAGGTGCAGCAAGTCGCTGCCGCCGCTCTGGCTTCTTTCAAAATAGACAAAGCCAGAGACTATCTGCGACTCCAGTACTCACGCCGCGGGAGGACTACCCGCATGGCCATCGTCAAAGCACTTAAAGGCGCAAACATTCCAGGAGCGATGGCTGCGGTCGTTTCCGCTGAAGCCAAGACGCTTTGGGAACGCAATTTGAAAGTGCTGGCCGATGGCGCGTTGCCTGAACGAATAGGCGCGGCAGAAGAACTGGGCCGCTCTGGCAGAACCGAAGCTGTCAATCGGCTGGTACCACTGCTCAAAGACAAACACGTGGCATTGGCTGCGGCGGCAGCACGCGGTCTGGGGTTGGCTGCTGATGTTCGAGCGGTGCCCGCGTTGACAGCCCTGCTGGAGGAAAATTACCCCGAGCTTCGGGACGCAGCTTGCGAAGCGCTGGGCCGGCTGGCCGCCGCTTCTTCGTTGCCTCAGTTACTGGCAGTCGCGAAAGAAGGCAGTCGCACCAGTGCCGTCGCCACGCGGGCCATCATGGCGCTTCCGCCTTCGCCGGAAGTGATGGCGGCGCTGTGTACGCTGCTCGTTTCCGGCAACAGTGCAGAAGTGCTGACTGCTGGCCGAGAACTCAGAAAACGTGGGGGGTGTGAAGTCGAGCCCATCATCGAAAAACTAAAGAACCCATCGACTGCTACCGTTGGGCTGCTGGCGTTGGTCGCACTGGCTCCGCAAGGTGATTTCGGAGCGCGAGTGGGCGTGCTCACCACCTCTGCTGACGACGAAACGCGTCGCTTGGCGGTCGAGGCCTTGGCCGAATTGGGCGACGCTGCCTCTATTCCTTTCATAACCAAGGCCTGGGAGGCGGAACTCAAAGCCATGGAGCCTCGTCGTCTTGATTGGCTGCCTCAAGCGCTCCCCCTGGTGTGGGCTCCTGGGTTTGACCCGCAGCAGGAAACTGCTCGTGATGACCCTTCGGCAATTCTTCGAACTCGAACCACCGAGCTGTTTGCCAAAGTTCAAGCACTCGACGCCCAGAGAGTGAAAGAGGCGGGAAAAATTGGGCTTGAGGCCAAGGCCCCGCGAGAAATCATAGACGACGTGAGCGAAGACGAAGTGCGAGTGCTTTGTGCGCTCCTGCGAGCGCTGGGGAAACTGAAGATTGAAGGTGCATCGTCTCATGCACACCTGTTCATTCTCGAAACGAGCCCCTCGCTGCGTGCAGCTGCATTCAGTGCTCTCGCTCTTTTGGGCGAAGATGCTCGCCCAGGGCTTTTTGATACTGAACGATCAGTGCAAGGCGCCACCGCACAGGCCCTCGTGGAGTCAGGCCCGGCAGGGCAGTTGGTGGTTCTTGAAGCCCTCGGTTCATTGGGCGGAGATCGCTTGCGGTTGGTCGAACCCCTGCGTGCGGTAATTCCCCCCTCGGCGGGAACGTCTCGACTCGAACAATTGGCCAAAGAGGGCGGCGCTGAAGCCGGTGCAGCGGCCATGCTGTTGGGTGAAATGGGCGCCAAAAGCGCAGTGCCGGTGCTGATAAATCTCCTCGAAGAACAAGATCAAGTCGCTCGTCGAGCGGTGCTCTTTTCGTTGGGCCTGCTGGGTGATGCGCGTGCGGCAGAAGCTGTCACTCGCGATTTGTACAGCGACAGCGCAGAAGTGCGCAGTGCTGCAGTACTTGCTTTAGCTCAGCTCAAAGTTCGCACTCAATTGGAAGCTATCGAGGCACTTAAAGGTGATTACAACCTTCAAGTGCGAAACAGTGCCGTTCAGGCGCTCGAGGCTCTCGCGGCAACCGGCACAGAAGAAAAGCGATAGCATTCAACAACAACGTCAGACATCTCTCTCAACCGTGTTTTGCGCCGCGTGAAGTTTCTCGAGATATTCTTCCCGAGTCACCAAACCAGACTCGATCAATATTTCCAGCAGCACGCGCAGTGCTTGTACTTGAGCGCTGTTGAGTTCTTCGAGAGAAACGACCTTGCGTTGCAAAGCCAGAATTTCCGTCTGGGGCTCTGCTTCTGTGGTGGGAATTGAGACCGGCTCGCCTGTCATGGTATCGATGAGGTTTTCGGGGGGGCTTAGCATCGCGTCTTCGCCCTGCGGGTCGAGCGCGGGAGCGAGGGCATCTGGGTAGACTGCGTCGTTGAAATAGTACTTTCGAATCGCTCGCTCGATGGCCGAAGCGGTAGCGACCGTCGGCTTCACTTTGAGATTAAGCGCTGCTTCCAACGCTTCGAAGTGTTCGAAATTGGTGGGGTCGGCGGTGGCGATACTCAGCGTTTGCGCCGGGCGATCTAACGCCAGTGGAAACACTCCGTAGTGCTCGCAGAGATCGACTCGCAGCAGGCTTCCGATGTCTGGAGAGAATCGAAGCGCGTCGAGATCTAACGAAGGCAGATGCAGTTGATCGGCGAGCAGTTCACAAAGACTGCTCTCTGTGACGAAGCCCATTTCAACCAGCGTCGTACCCAGTCGATCTCCCCACGTGCGCTGCTGGGCGAGTGCAGAAGTGAGCTGCTTTTGGCTGATGAGGCCACTGTCAACCAACAACTCACCCAGTCGACGGCGTCGAGAGGAAATGGCCATCAGTTACTGAGCCTTTTCCTCGCGCGGAGGAGGCTCAAACTTCTTCGCTTCAGCTTTTTCAGCTGCCGAAGGGGGCTTGAGTCTGAGGAGCTTGTAGCTGGCTTGCCCCTCTTTGAAGCTGAAGACAGCGGCCATACCGACCGACTTCGTGCTGTCGTTCATGTCCCATCCCATGGTGTCTGCGGGACCAGGGTTTAAGAAGAGCGACTTCGAGGTCTCACCTTCTTTGATCAACAGCGTCCCTTCAGCATCTTTAGTCGCTCGCCCTCCGGCTTCTTTGATATTGGAAAAGAGGCCAAAAGAAATGTTGGCTGTTCCAATGGCCTTGGTGATGGCTTCGTCGCCGACGTTGCCACCTGCCCCCGCGAAGTCGAGCGCTTGATTTCCATTTCCATGAGGGGGGCCGTGCGCAATCAAGGCCACTGGGTTTTTTGATTCTTTGGCGACGCGAACCACTTCTGCCACCGTCGACTTCAGATACTGGCAGCCCGTCTTGCAATTGATGTAGTTCGGGTCGTGGTACCCAGGCAGTGAAATGAGAGTCAGCTCGGGGAACTCAACAACGCGCACCTCGTTGAGGTTGACGATATTGGGCGCCTTGGTTTTCGCGGCCAACACGCCATCTGTATATTCGGCTCGGCACTCGCGATTGCCTATCATCACCAACACGGGGAGCTTCGTCGCGCCCAGCTCTCCTAAAACGCGACTGATGCCGCTGGCCACTTCGCCCACGTCACCTGTGACGACGATGGCATCTACCTTCTCGTCTTGAAAGAACTTGGTGTACTTGCGCAATGCCAACATGTTGAGACCCGAGTCTTCGTTGACAGGCCCCAGGACGCCCAGTCTCAGCGTTCCGTCGGCATCTTTGTCTGCGAAAGACAGACGTGCACCAGTCTGGGTTGATACGCGATCGCCAAATTTCAGTTCGACCGCCGGGCCGGGGTCGATGGGGGCGGCGCATTCTTTGTCGGCGCGAGGCTCAGCGGCAGGAGGTGGAGGGACAGGTTTGGCTTCAGCCGTGCGAGCTGGCGGTGGCGGCGCCTCAGTTTTCTTCTCGGGACAGGCCGTCAGCGCTAGAGAGAATGCCAGCACTGCATATGGAAGGCTTTTCATCGTAAAACTCCCGAGCGCAAGTCGTGGAAAGATCGACGCCTCGTAGCGGAATCGACCTCGCCGGTCTAGAGGGTTTCAGGTAGATCGTCGTCATGCGCTCGCCGATGCCCCTTTGGGGAAAGCTCGTGATGTCGCTCATGTTTTTTTCCGCTTGTGCTCACCAGCCGCTCTCAGCCTCGGCGCTCGATGAGACACGAGTAGTCGCTCTTATCGCCCGCATCGAAGATGAGGCCGGGCCTAAGTCGAAGGTGTTTGCCGATGACAATTCGTATCGGGATCGCCTCAAGCGCCTCGATGACAAAGAAGGCGATCGACGTCTGGGGAACGCGCTGGCTTTGGGAAGTTTTGAAAAGGGTGAGTTGACGCATCACTCGATTTCTCGATTCGAGGTGGCTGACTCACTTCGGTCAAACACCTTGGCGCTATTGCCTAGACAAACGCCGTGGACGGCTGTGATTCACCCGGTGAAAGTTGCCCGTGTTTTGGAAAGTTTTCTCGTGCAACAGGTGCCTGCGAACGCGCCTGACTACCAATTGCTCGGGGCTCTGGGGGCCGACACGGTGGTTGAGCTCGTGGTTGAGGAATACGGCATGCGAAGCGAGAAAGGCGTCGCCGGGGTCTATCTCAAGGGCTTTGCGCGCATGTTTCGAATTGGGGGTGGGCAGCTCTACCATCGTCGTTTTTCCGTCGATGACGTCAGCGCGGGTGCTCCTCACCTCGACCCTTTTGCGGTGCGAAAAAATACTGAACTGTTCGCGGCCCGCGTGAAGGCGTTGCTGAGTGTGATTTCGACGCAAATTGCGAGTGATTTGAGCCCTGCCGAACGCAAGGAAGCGAAAGCCGTCGCCGGTGAAGCCCCTCCGTCGAGTCGAGAGATCCCCGTTGAGAGCATCCCCCAGGTTGACGACCCGCTTTAACCCACGCGATGCGTTTCGAGCGCTCTGAAGCGTGAAGTTATCGACATAGGTGAGATAGTGGGAATTGCAGTCGCGCGCTGTGGAACCGTGGCGAGCGACGCAATTTCCGGTAGGCGACCGAATTCATTCTTTAGGAGCGGCCGATACGGATCGTGGGTTTAAGCGCGTCGCCTTCGCAGGAGCGTACATATTCCGAGCAGCACAGCTGCAGACGTCGAATTGCAGCCGCAGCCAAGATTGGTAGACGCGCTATTGGTACCGGCATCTGCGCGGAAACCTCCATCGGCGGGCGTTGTGCCCCCGTCGTTCCCTGACGCATTCGCGCAATAGTACATTCCGCTCAGGTTGCGGCAGGTGGCCGGAGACAAACAGCTGTCTTGAGTCGGGTCGCATTGTGGTTGGCAAACAGCATCGATGCACTTGGCCCCGAGTTGACACGCGCGGAATTCGGGCTGTGTTCCGCAGGCTCTTCCTTCGGGGCTGAGTTGATCTTCGCAGCCGCACAAACCGGCACCATCTGAAGAGGTTTGAATGCAGCTGGAACAACTGCCGACGACGTTGACGTTGCACCCCTCGTAGCAACGCCCCGAGTAGCACGTGAGGCCCAGCTCGCAGCTGCCGCTCGAGGTGCATGCGGCACAGGCGCTGCCTGGGGCGCCTGGCATGCAGACATTCACGTTGTTGATGCTTTGACATGACTGACCTGTTCGACACGTTCCACTCGCCCC
>JAYUVR010000081.1:0-7958 GCA_043753955.1 Archangium sp.
TGTTTCAGCACTACGTTGAGCGTCTGAGCGATGAGTTCGGCTGAGAGCGTGTCGGCATTGAGCAACGCGAGGGCCTGAGCCCAGTCGAGGGTCTCTGAGATAGAGGGTGATTTTTTTAATTCGAGCTTGCGCAGCTGGCTGACGGCCGCCACCACCTGCTGCGTCAATTTCTCAGGAATACCGGGCAGCCGCACTCTGACGATGGCCAACTCGCGCTCGTGGGTGGGGTAGTCAATGTACAAGTGCAGACACCGTCGTTTGAGGGCGTCTGAGAGCTCTCTGGCGTTATTCGAGGTCAACACCACGCGAGGAATATGGCGAGCCTTCAACGTGCCGAGCTCAGGCAAACTCACCGCATTTTCAGCCAATACCTCGAGCAAGAAGGCTTCGAATTCAGGGTCTGCCTTGTCGATTTCGTCGATCAACAATACGGCTGGTTTTTCACTCAGCAACGCTTTGAGAATGGGGCGGGGGAGCAGAAAGCGTTCTGAAAAGAAGACCGCGTCTGAGGCTGCTACGCGATCTGCTGCCTCAGTGATGGTGAGAGCACCGTGCATCAGCTCGCCAATCTTTTCCTTGAGGAGCTGGGTGTAGAGCAGCTGTTTGGCGTATTCCCATTCGTACAGCGCTTTTGACTCGTCTAACCCTTCGTAACATTGAAGCCGAATCAATTCTCGCCCCAATGTTTGCGCCAAAGCACGGGCAAATTCTGTTTTGCCTACGCCCGCTGGGCCCTCGATCAACACTGGCTTTTCGAGCCTGTCCATCAAGAATGCAGCGGTGGAAATGTCTTTTGAAGGCAGATAGCCGACCGCAGAGAAGCGTTGGTGAGCGTCATCGATGTCGGCAAATGAATTCATAATAGGGGTGCTCCATAGCGAGAACGAGCGAGCCCGTCAGCCGCCACCTCTCTGACACCGTCGTCAGAGCGTGGCGCTCGCAGAGCACCGCGGCACTTATGCCGCGGAAAACACCTCGAGGTTCGGGTCGACTCAGGCACCATTTGACGCAAGCTAGGTAAAAGACGAGAGAAATTGGGCATTCATCACTTGGGTACGATCGCTGCACACGAGCCGCTGAAGATGTTCCCTCAAAGACATATGACGCGAGCGATCAAAGTGCTGATGATGGTTGTCATACCCGGAGCGCTGGTGATGTTGCTCGGCTATTGCGTCATGCTGACCGTCGCTTCTCAAATGCGCTTAGAGCAAGGTCCACACAGCCGTCGGCTGGCTCGCGCTTTGAGTTCCATCAAACTCAAAGATGTCTGGTCTCAAACCCAGCGCAGCTTGCGCTCGTAAACCCTCAAGCGCAGCCGGCCCTCTTTCGAATTTATGATTCGCCCAGGTTGTCGACGATAGACGTGAAGTCGACGTCGTCGTCTCCTTGTGCAGGTGGCAAGCTGGTACTGGGTTGAGTCGCAGCCTGCTTGGGAACTGCCGCTGCCACCGTGGGAGGTCGAGTGGCCGACGACGCGGGCTTGGGTGGGACGGCCGCTGCGGTTTTAATTCCAGGTCGCGTCGTCTCGGGTGGCACGGGGTTTAAGGCCGTAGTGGTCTCTTCGCGAGAACTGGGGAAGGGGTTGGCAGGCCGGGGCGCAGCGCCAGCGGCGGGTTTCGGAACAGCGCCAATGCTCGAGGTTGAACTGGCCGCGGGCTTGTTCTTGTAACGGGCCAATTCAAGTTCGACGACCTTGAGCTGTTTCGATTTTTCCTGCACGGCTTCTTGCAGTCGTTTGACCTCTTGGGCTTTGACCTGGTCTCTTCGTTCGACATCTGCCTTTTGTTTCGCCAACAAGTCTTCAATTTCTTTGAGGTGCTTCCCTTCAAGCGCCCTTCGCTCTTGGCTCGTCGCCGCCAGCCGGGCCGCGTTTTCAGAGGCCTTGAGCTCTGCTGCCGCAATCTTCGCTTGGTATTCTTTCTCGCCACGTGTGCGAGCAGCATTCGCCCCTTCTTCTGCTTGCTCGAGTTCCGAGACCCGACGCTGCCTCAACGTCAATTGACTCTGGGCTTCCTTGAGCCGGGTTTCCATCTCAACCACTTTGCCCGTCATCTCTTGTTGCACTTGCGAGATACGTGTCTCAGCCCGCTGGGCCTTTTGCATCAAGTCGTCGCCCAGTTTTTTGGCGGTTGCCTTTTCTTGAGCGATAGCTGCGTTGGCCTCTTGAATTCTCGCATTGGCCTGCTGCGCCGTGCTCTGCATTTGAGCGCGAAATTGGTCACGCTCTTTGCTCGCCACTTGAACGGCTTCGTTGGCTTTTTGTATCGCCTCGTTCCGGGCAGTGAGGTCCTTTTTGGCGGTATCGAGCTCGAGGTTTGTCAGCGAGAGGCGCTGGCTGAGCTCGTCGGTTTTCTTCTTCGAGTCTTCGAACAACGCCTTCATCTTCAGTTCGAGATTCTTGACCTGTTCGCCTTTGCCACTCGCATCGCGCGTGAGCGCATCAATTTGTCGCGTCTTCTCTTGTTGAAGCGTGGTGAGCTTTCGAAGCGTGTCGGCAAGCTCTTTCGACTTGGTCGCGAGATCGTTTTGGAGCAGCTCGTCGCGACGAGTTGATTCTTCGTTCGAGGTCGCCAGTCGGTCTTCGAGGTTCTGACGCGTGTCTTCCGCATGCGCCAACCTGGCGTTGAGCTGGGTCAGTTCGGCCACCCGAGCACCAAGCTCTTGTTTGGTGGCTGACAACCCATCGTTCAAATCGTGCGCTTGTTCTCCGAGGCGAGCGAGGTCGGTTTCGAGTGCGGTAACGCGGCCCTCATAGTGCGCCGTGGTATCTGCGTGAGCACGCTTTTCGATGTCCAAAGACTTGAGGGTGTCATCGAGATTGGTTCGAGTTGAGGCGAGGTCGAGTTGGGTGCCCTCAAGTCGCTGCGTCAGCCCGGTGAGCTTGCTCGAAAGATGCGCAATCTGAGCGCTGGTTTCTTCCTGCAGTTTTTGATGGGCGCTGGCTTCAGCTTCGTAATTGCCCGAGGCCTCAGCGAGCGATGTCTTGAGCTCGCCGATTTCACCGGAAAGTTGCTCCTCGAGTTGAGCCTTAGCTGCTTCCGTCTGCCGGTAGAGGCCGGTGACGCGCTGAATTTCATTGCGCGTCGAAGTGACTTCACCCTGTCGCTCATCGCGTTCCGCGCGAATCGACGCCAGTTCTTGTTGGGTGCGGGAAAGTGTTTCTGCAGTCTGCTCGAGTTGAGCTGACTTTTCGTCGAGAGTGCTCTGTGTCTGCCGGAAAGAATCTTGGGCGTGAGACAACGTCTTGTGCGTCTCTTCCACGGTGGTGGAGAGGCGAGTGATTTGGTCGTTCTGCTGAGCGACTTCTCGTTGCAGCCCGCTGACTTCTTGACTGCGCTCTTCCACCGTTTGTTTCAAGGCCCCGATTTCACCATCGCGTTGCGCAATGGTTTCCTGCGCCGAAGAAAGCCGTGATTCAAAGTCTGTAAGGCGGGTGTTGCGGTCAGCCACTTCAGCATTGAGGGTGTCGATGGTGCGTTGGCGGTCGCTGAGGTTTGTTCCGAGTTCAGCGATAGAACTCGCTTGGTGTTGCGTGGTTGCGGTCAGTTCGTTGATTTGAGCGGTGAGGGTCTGCTCAAGATGATCTTTCGCAGCACCCAATTCGCCCAGTTCGCCAGCGAGTTCGGCTTCGCGATCAGCCAGCGCGGCTTTGGCAGCTTCAACTTCACCTTCAAGTTCGCCAATGGCTTCGAGCCGAGACTGAATGTCTGCTTGAAGTTGTGCTTCGTGACGATCTTTATGCTCGATGGTCTCGGCAAGTTCAGTTTCGAGCTGAGTGACTCGGTTTTCGCGCTTTGAAATCTGCTCATGGAGCTGCTGTTCCATCTCAGATTTCTGCGTGCTCAGGGCCTCGAGGTGAGTCCCGAGCGTGGCGATTTGCCCCTCGAGTTCACCCACTCGCTCTGCGGAACGGGTGCGCGCGCTCGCCAGCTCTTGGGTCAGCCGCTCGCTTTCGGCATCGCCACGGGCCGCGTGCTCTTGAGAAAGCCGAAGCTTGCTCTCGAGGTCTCGTACAGCGACGTCACCCTCGTGCTGCGTTTTTTCCAGCGCTTCGCTGACGGCCGCGTATTGCCCCTCGTAGTCAGCATACTTGGCGTCGCGCTCAGAAATCGTCGCGCCCAAGGCCTGGTTCAACGTTTCAAATTCTCGCGTGATTTCAGACAGGGCCGTCTGGCGCGCTTGAAGCGTTTCACTCAGCTGCTTTTCTTTGACTTCAAATTCCAGCGTGGCGAGCTGATATTCTTTTTCAAGCTGCTCGTATTCACTGCGGGCCTTGTCGAACTCTTGCGCTTTTCGAGCGATTTCATCGTCGATGGCCGAGCGCTCACGGCGAAGAATGTTGATCTCTTTTTCTTTGGCCGAAACGACTTCGATAACTTCTTTTTCGCCGATGAATTTCTGCAGCAACAGGTCTTCAATTTGCCGCCCGTGATCGCGTTCTTTCTCGACCATGGTGTGCTGCGCTTCGTTCAGGCGCCGGGTGAGATCGTCACCCTGTATTTTGAGTCCTTGAATTTCGACGTCTTTCTCGTTCAGCCGATCTTCAACTGAAAGAAGTTCGCGCTCACGAACGCTCCAGATTTCTGAAATTCGGGCAATTTGCGCTTCTCGTGACTTGAGCTCGTCACGGAGCATTTGAATCTTTGCTTCGGGAGTGCCTAGGGCTTCGCGGCGGGGTGGCCTTCGCACTTCACGCGATTCGGCCAACAGCTCGGTCTTTCGGTCGGCGATCGAACCAAACGAGCGTTCGAGGAAGGCTTTGTCTTCATCGGTCAAGGCGCTCCGGCGTTCGCGGCGAGGCAGCCGGGGAGGCCCTCCACTTCGCAAGGGTGGTGGCGCTGGGGAAGCACCGTCGCTGTCAGGGGTTGGGCCACCTTGCAATGCGGCCTCGAGTTCGTCGTCCATCTCGTCGAGCGAATCGGCGGGGAGCGAATCGGGCGGCACGATGGTGTGGGTCAGCCGGGTCAGTTCGCCCAAATCAAACGGAATGGCGAGGTACCCATTGGCAGCGTTGGCACTTTGAGAGTGCTGCTCGAGGGCTTCAGGGCCCGAGTCAGAAGAGATGAGAATGATGGGCAAATTTTGCCCGAAACGCCCTTTGCGAATGGCTCCGCATAATACGAAGCCACTTTGATCAGGCAATTCGGCTCTCAACACCACCACGTCGGGGCGGCGTTTTTCGAGCTCTCGCTGAGCATCTTGTGCCGTTGAGGCAAGGCTTGTTTGAAAGCCTGCCTCCTTCAGGACAGAGGCAAGGGTGAGTGCAAAGTCAGTCTGGCTTTCGACGATAAGGGCGCGGCGCTCCATGGAACCTCTGGCGAGCGGTGTGAGGCGCCAGTCTGCTACGAGCCGGCGAGCCGGTAAACCGCGATGATCATCAACTGCGATCATGGCGAAGGCGTTGGTTTCACGTTAGACTCAATTTGTTCGCTCGCTGTCGCGCCCAGGCATGGTGGTGGGCGGGGTGTGGCGGCCAAAAAGCCCTGATTGCGGAGGGCAATAGCCGTAGACCAATTGCGCCAGCCACGGGTCGATAGCCGATGGAGGCGGAGAAGTATCGCTGTCTACCGACATCACCGACTCTTCTTCGACCAGGGCGATCGCTTCGTCGTCTTCTTCGATTTCCTCGATTTCATTTTCGTTGATCTCTTCGAAGTGAGCGACGGTTTCGGAATGGGTATTGAGCTCGAGAACAGAGAGGCCCAGAGACGTGTGCGCGTCGACGATTTGAGTGTGGTGATCGAAAGCCCGAACGTTAATCGGGGGCTCGCTCGTAAGTGTGAAGGGAGGCAGCGCAGCCGGGGCCGTGGCGGCGGGTATGTCGAACATCGTAAATTCGGGCACGGTCGGTTGAGGCGGAGGTAGCCCAAGAAAAGTGAAGGGCGGTAAGGGCCCGATGCTGGTCCCTGGCGGCGGCAACGGGGCATTGGGTGCAGTGATTTGCCCAATCGCGTCGAGCCGAAAGTCGGGTGCACTTTCGTTGGGTATTGACTGCGGCGCGGTCACCGTGGGTACTTTGGAATTTTCCAAAGAGCGATCGAGCCGCGCCGAGGTCTCTGGCTGAGTCTCTGACTTCACGGGGGAAAGAGGGTCTTTGAGCGCGCGGTAGATTTGGGCAAGTTGTGCGCGAATCAAAGACGCGTCGTGAAAGGCTGAGCCCTGGCGAGCAGCGGCGCCCAGTTTCGAGCGGCGAGACGCATCGAGGGAAAGTGAGACGATGGCGTCTGCCAAAGACTGAGCGTCTTCTGCGCGGTAAAAAAGAGTGCCTTTCTCAGGAGCAAGAGCTCGAGCAGACGGCACATCAGCCGCGATCACGGGTAGGCCCGCAGACAGATATTCGGCCAATCGCGAATGGGCTGAGCCGACGCTTCGATTTCGCTCGACGTCTCGAAGCGTGAGCAGCCCGATGTCGGCTGAATCGACCATTTGGGCCACGAGCTCATGAGAAACGGCAGGCGCGAGCGTCACCTTTCCTGAAAGACGTAGGGTGGAAATGTGTGCTTCCAACCAGGCGTGCTGAGAAGGGCTTTTTTGCCCTACCAATTTGAGTTGTACGTCTGCTGAGCGCAGTGCCAGAGGCATTGCTTCAAGGAGCGTCAAAAGGTCGTGAGCGCGACTGTAGTTTCCGAGGTGAAGCAGCCGAGTGGCACGCTGCTGCTGAGTTGGCGTTTCGGTCGCGTTGAGGGTGACGGGCGCAGGCAATAGATGCACTCGTGGCGCAGGAACGCCTTTGTCGATGATGTGAGTGCGCGTGAGTGGGTTGCCTACGATCACCGCATCAGCATTCAATAGGCAAAAGAGTTCGTGCCGTCGCACCTTGGCCAGAAAGTGACGGTTGGCCTCGGTTTCATCGACGAGAAAAGGGAGGTCGACGGAAGGCAGCGAACAGGCGTCGTAGATGAGCTTGTAGCCGAATTCGGCTCGTCGCTCGCACAAGGCAAAGCCCCCAAAGGGCTCAAAGAAATGAACGACAGAGTACTCTTCACTCTCGAGTTGCCGACGAACTGCTCGATCGAACGCAGAGGCTCGCTCGGGCAAGTTTCCTGAGCCGATGGGCACTCTGAGAAGCCGCGCATCGGCGTAGCGCTCGATGTGCGTAGATTCGGTGGTTTTTACCGAGAGAATTACCACTTCGTAGTTCTCGGTAAGGCCCTTGACATACTCCGTGATGCGACGAGATGTCGCCGTGGGCGCTGGCACCACGTCGAAACAGCACAACAGCAGTCGCGGCAGATCGTTCACAGCTCGAGGCCCATATTGGCACGTTGACGCCATTCGTCGTCAATGCGAAGCGTCATTGAAGATGGACTTTTCAAAGCTGACCCTGCGCCAATTGTTGACGGTGGCACGAGAGCGGCTAGGCAGCGCTGCGGCCGCCCTCAAAACGCGCGAAGAAGTGCTCGCGGCCTTGGCGTCGCCTGCCATTTCCAATGAGAAACTGCCAGAGGCTGAGGTACCGGTGGTGACGCGAGACTTTTTCCGTTCACCTGATGGCGAAGAGTGAGTGCGTCGACCGCCACAGTTTTGTTACTCCCCGGATTTCGGGGAAGCACCGAACAACCCATTCTCATGGGGCTCTCGTCCCGCCTTGAGGCACAAGGCCTGCGGTGTTTACGCCGGGCCCCGCCGCGTCTCCGTTTGACGCCGGGGCTCGAAGCATTCAACGACTGGCTCGACGGGGAACTCAACCACGTGCAAGGGCCCTTGGTCGTCGCCGGTCGTTCCTTTGGAGGGCGACTCGCCGTTCGTCTTGCCGCGCGTCGCCGTTTGTCGGGTTTGATGCTGCTGGGTTTCCCCATTCGACCTCCGCAGAAACGGCGTCTTGTCGATGAGCAGGCATTGGCCGCTGTTTCGTGCCCCACGTGGATCGCCCAAGGAAGTCATGATGCATTGGGCCCGATGGATGTTTTGAAAGATGTCGTGGCGGGCCGCTCTCATATCGAAATTATGGAAGTCAC
>JAYUVR010000082.1:0-8910 GCA_043753955.1 Archangium sp.
CTCAATGTCGCTCTTTCGGTCCTGATGCTGTTGGTCGCTTTGGGGCTCTCGCGACCGATGGAATTCTCGGTCTTTCCGTCACTGCTGCTCCTCACGACACTCTTTCGACTGGCCCTCAACGTGGCCACCACGCGTCTGATATTGCTTGAAGGTGGCAAAGGTACGGGTTCGGCCGGACATGTCATTGAGGCCTTCGGCCGCTTCGCTGTTGGTGGAAGCCTCATCGTTGGCTCAGTCATCTTTCTCATTTTGTTGGTCGTGAACTTCACGGTCATTACCAAAGGTTCTGGCCGTGTTTCCGAAGTGGCAGCGCGATTCACCCTTGATGCCTTGCCCGGTAAACAAATGTCTATCGATGCTGACTTGGCTGCTGGAGTCATCGACGACAAACAGGCGCGCGACCGTCGGCTCAATCTGGCTCGAGAGACAGAATTTTACGGCGCGATGGACGGCGCTTCGAAGTTCGTTCGCGGTGATGCAATTGCCGGCTTGATCATCACCGTCATCAACATCGTGGGCGGTTTGTTGGCCGGCGTACTTCGCGACCACATGCCCTTGAGCCGAGCGGTCGAGGCCTACACCGTACTCACCGTCGGCGATGGCTTGGTCTCGCAGATGCCAGCGCTTTTGGTTTCCACCGCCGCCGGTATCTTGGTGACGCGCATTGAAGGCGCAGACCTCGGCTCGCAGGTGTCTGAGCAAATCTTCGCGAGCCACCGGGCGCTCAAGTATTCAAGTTATGTGATGGGCCTGCTCGCGCTGATTCCCGGCTTGCCTGCCATGGCCTTCGCCCCACTTGCCCTCGCCGCCTACCTGCTGGCTCGTAAAGTTGAAAAGAAAGCCGAAGAAGACGCGAAGGCGCCGCGTAAACCTGCCGAAGAGCGCGCGAAAGGCGAGCAGAAGATCACCGACCTCTTGGCTCTCGACGCGTTGGAACTCGAAGTGGGCTACGCGCTGCTCCCTGCAATCGATTTGGAAAAGGGCGGCGAAATTCCCGGTCGCGTCACCGCGCTGCGCAAACAATTGGCAAGCGATCTCGGCATCGTGTTGCCGTCGGTGCATCTGCGCGACAATCTTCGCCTTGAGCCTAATGAGTACAGGGTCAAACTCAGAGGCCTCGAAATCGGTCGTGGGGTCGCTCACTTTGGAAAACTGATGTGCCTCGAGCCTTCAGGGGGCACGCCCGTCATCGAGGGCCTCCCTGGAAAAGACCCCGCCTTCGGGTTGCCTTCAGTGTGGGTGAATGTTGAGCAGCGTTCTGTGGCTGAGAGCAAGGGCTACACCTTGGTCGACGCGTCGTCCGTGCTCACCACGCATCTGTCTGAGCTGATTCGACGAAATGCTCACGAATTGGTGGGCCGACAAGAAGTGCAAGAACTGTTGGGGGCATGCGCGAAAGATGCGCCCAAATTGGTTGAAGACACCATTCCCGGTTCCATCACTTTGGGCGAATTGGTGCGCGTTATTCGCGGGCTTTTGCGCGAAGGCATTTCGGTACGAGATCTCAGAAGTATTCTTGAAGCCGTCGCTGACGCAGCTCCGCGCAGCAAAGATGCACACTTTTTGATTGAACAAGTGCGACGCCGACTGGCTCGGCAGATCACCGCTCGCATCACTGAAGGCGGCATTCTCTATGCGCTGACCCTCGATCGCTCGGCCGAAGAATCATTGCGCCAGTCTCTTGGTCACAATGAAGGTGAACCCACTTTGGCGCCCGAGCTCAACACCGCACGTGCACTCATCGCTTCACTCGAAAATAGGGCAGCCGCGCTGGCCACCCAAGGCCGTTCTGCAGTGATCCTTGCCCCTGCTGATCTCCGTCGGGCCCTGTTCGAGTTCGCGAGCCGATTTGTCCCTGATCTCTTTGTCGTCTCGGCGCGCGAACTCGCGCCTGGAACAACCATTGAACCCGCTGGCACCATCACCCTGACGTAAGGATTAATTTATGAGTACCTTTCGCACATTCCGAGCCCCTGACACCCGCAGCGCTTTGGCCATGGTCAAAGCCGCCTTGGGCTCAGAAGCGGTCATCTTGGCCACGAAAGAAGTCGATAACGGGCTCTTTCGAGCGAAAGAAATTGAAGTCACCGCAGGGCTTCCCCAAGCTCCGGCGCAGACCAAGGTGCTCCCGGCTAAAGCATACGCTCCGAGCCCTTCAAGCATCACGCGCACTACCGGTGACATTCAACAAGCCCTGGGTGCCTTGAGCTCACCCGCGCCCATCATTCCTTCGCCCGATGCGCAATCGTCTGACGAGCTGCAAAGCCTTCGCTCTTCGATGGAAGAAATGCGCCGAGAAATGCGCCGCATGAACGGCCAAGTGCGCATGGAAAGAGAGCTTCAACTCCCTCCTCCCGCCACGCAGTTGCTGGGCATGCTGATCGAACGCGGAGTGGAAGATGCCTTAGCCGAAGAATGCGTACGCCAAGCGGTGGAACAGTCGCCCAACTTAAGTTCTGCGTCTTTGCTGGCAGCATTGCGTAACGCCCTCTCTGAACGTGTCGTCGCGGGACGGGCGCCATGGCTTTCAGAAGGTCGAAGAAGAGTGATTGCATTGGTGGGCCCGACTGGCGTGGGAAAGACCACTTCGGTGGCCAAGATTGCGGCCCGCGCCCTGATGGACTCGAAGCAGAAAGTGGCCCTCATCACCGTCGACACTTACCGCATCGGAGCCAGTGAGCAGCTGACTCGGTATGGCGAAATCATGAACGTGCCTACTTTTGTGGCCCGAGATCGCCTCGAACTGACTCGCGCTATCGAGAAGTGCGGCAACGCCGATTTGATTCTCGTCGATTCTGCAGGGCGTTCGGTCAATGAAGCCGTGGCGCGGCAAGCAGAAATGTTGCGCAGCATCGAAGGCATCTCGCTCTACCTCACCATGAGCGCGTGCACCGGAGCGCGAGAGATGGCCGCCGCTGCTGAGCGATACCGCGTTCTTTCGCCAGAGCGTCTGCTCGTCACCAAAGTTGATGAAGCGGTGGGGCCAGGCAGCTTGTTGTCAGCTTCAGTGCGCATCGGCAGACCGATCGTTGCCGTCTCTGATGGCCAACGCGTTCCAGAAGACATTCACGCGCTGTCTGGCGCTGATTTGGTCGAACTGGTCATCGGTGAGCAATTGGTTGCGAAAATGCGAGGGGCCCGGTGAACTCCGACAGTCAGGCCGATGGTCTGCGCGAAGTCATGAAGGAGCAACGACGCTCCAAAAGGCCCTTGCGTGTCATCGGAGTGACCAGCGGTAAAGGTGGCGTTGGCAAGACGAACATCTCTGCCAATCTGGCCATCATCGCGGCCAAACAGGGTCAACGGGTGTTGATCATCGATGGCGATCTCGGGCTTGCGAATGTCGAAATTCTCTATGGCCTCAGGCCCAAACATCACTTGGGCCATCTGCTCGAGGGCGACATCTCGTTGCGCGATGTCTTGGCGACGGGACCTTCCGGAGTCAAGGTGCTCCCCGCAGGCAATGGGCTCCAACAGCTCACCAGGCTCGATGAAGGCCAGCAACTGCGATTGGTCACGGCGATGGAAGAGTTGGAAGATGAGTTTGATGTAGTGCTGCTCGATTCAGCGGCCGGCATTGGCGACAACGTGATTTTTTTAATGGGCGCTGCTCAAGAGGCCCTGCTGGTGGTTAACCCCGAACCGACTTCGCTCACAGATGCCTACGCCACCATCAAAGTGCTCTGCCAAGACGCCGGCGTGCGCTACTTCGATGTGGTGGTGAACCAGGCCGGTACCGAGGCGATTGCTCGAGACATCTTCGACAAACTCTCGGCGGTGGCAGGCCGGTTTCTCGACGCGCGCGTGCGTTGGCTGGGCTGGGTACCTCGAGATGAAAACGTTCATCGGGCCGTGATGGCGCAGCGCCCATTGGTCGACCTTTTCCCACATTCACCTGCAACCCGAGCTCTCAACCAAGTGGCAGACGCGCTCTTTCATGAACCCCCTCCCCCGCAGCTGGCAGGGGGCTTGAAATTTTTATGGAGCCGTCTCCTCCGCGAATCTCGCGCAGCCTGAAATACTTTCGTTACGATTGCTGGAGACACCATGCATCGCGCCGCCCTCAGTTACACCGCCTCTGCTCCTCCGCCTCAGTTGACGGATGAAGAGGTAGTGCGCACATGGGCACACCTCATTGATCGAGTCGCTCGAAGAATCTCAGCTCGCACCGCAGGCACGGTACAACCCGGAGATCTCTGGAGCGTCGGGGCCCTGGGGCTTCTCGATGCCTACCATCGCTTCGATGCCGCACGAGCCGTGAAATTTGAGAGTTTTGCAGAGCACCGCATTCGGGGCGCGATGATCGACGAGCTCCGAGAGATGGACCATCTGCCTCGTCGCATGCGTGCAGATGCTGACAAAGTACGCAAAGCACGCACTCATTTGGGGAATACATTGGGTCGGGAGCCCAGTATCGATGAGCTCGCCGCGCACTTGGGCCTACCCATTGAAGACGTCGAGACGCTCGAGGCATTGGCCCAACCTGCAGCGATGCTGGCGCCAGAGCTTCAAATTCCCAGCTTAGATTCGTTACAAGATGACCGACTTGATCATTCTCAGCGTGTGGGGCGCCTGACGACAGCCATCGAGCAGCTTGCCGTTCGACTGCAAACAGTCTTGTCGCTGCACTACGTCGAAGGGTTTACCTACAAAGAAATCGCAGGTGCACTTCAAGTGAGCGAGGCGCGCGTCTGTCAGCTGCACGCCGAAGCTGTCAAAAAGCTCAAAGTCATTCTTGCCGAGGCATGAAGAAGGTTTTGCAGGCGTTCCTGCAGGAATCAGCGAGATCAGCCATGCCATGGAGACCTCAGCAACGGCTTGGCGTCAACTTGACGGCACTGCCTTTGAGTCCCACTGAAGGCTTCGTTCTCTCGCGACTTGATGGCACCACTGAAGTTTCTGCGGTCGTTCAACTGACGGGGCTTCCGCGTGAGCAGGTCGATGAAATTCTGTCTCGACTGCTCGAGCTCGGAGCGCTCGACGCCCCCAGCCCGGCCCCAGAATCAGTGCCTATTGAAGAAGACGAGACAGAGCGCCCCTTGTTTCGCGCGCGCTTCGAGCAAGAGCTGCGTCTGCTTGGAGTGGAACAACGCGCAGCCATGGCGCAGCAGTGCAACGAGCCTGATCTAAGCGCGCTGTGCTTCGACCCCGCTGCCCAAACTATTCTGACGCTGCTGCGCAACCCGCGCTTTTCGCTGTCTCATGCTCGCTTGGTCGCCCGGCACCACCGTGACGCGCAGGGCATTGACGGCCTGTGCACTCATGCGGCCTTCGCGGCCGATGACGTCGTAAGACGGGAATTGTTACGAAACCCGCAATTACAAGCAGGCGCGGTACGGCGATTGTGGGGCTCGCGCAGACCGCTTGAGCTCTACCAATGGACCGCCTCGCGAGAAGTTACGGAGCAGACCCGTCGCACGTTGCGCGAAATTCTCCGCTCGCGTTTCAGCACTTGCTCTGCGGAAGAAAGAGTGGAGGTCATCATCAAGACGGAAGGAAGAGCCTTGGCGGGGTTGGCCGGCATTCCCATCGATTCCAAGACGACGAGTCTATTGTGTGCCCGTACGTACACTTCTGCACTCTTGGTTCAAAACATCGCGCGTTGGGGTTCGGCTCCGCCCATGCTGCTCGCGCATCTGAGCCGACAAGCCCTGGTTCAACGACAGCCACCGCTAAAAAAAATGGTGTCATCACACCCTAACTTTCCGCGCCATTAGGTTCATCTCGTCTTGCTCATCGAGCTTTTTTTGATCTCGACAGAATCGAGATAGGGGCTGACGAGATCGTCTCGTCAGACCCCTCTCACACCACCGGACATGCGGGTCCGCATCCGGCGGTTCAATAGGTTGAGGTTAGTTCGCAAGGCTCGGTACTCCTACGGCGTCGTAGTAGCTGTTCGGCAATGCGGTGTGAAGCAGCTTCGCGGAGTTCTTCCACCAGCGGCGGGCGTTTGCAGCTACCTGCCGGGCGACATCCTCGGTTGCTCCGAGGCGCTTCATCTCCCGGTAGGCAGTCGTTCCACGCTTCCACTGTTTAAGCTGCACCATTCGCAGTCGGTGACGAATCCATTGGTCGATGTCGCTGAAGATGCCTGGCGTGTCGGCGAGTCGGAAATACGCCTTCCATCCCGTCAAGTAGCTCCGCAATTCAGCAAATACCGCTTCCAGTTTTCGCCCCCGATTTCGGCCCGTGATGTCACGGACCCGCGCCTTCAATTTCAAAAGCGCTTTGGGCGCTACCTTCCGTTTCACCTCTCGCCCCTTGGCCACCCAAAAGCTGTAGCCTAGAAACTTTCGGTTCCACGGTCGGTCGACCGCGCTTTTCTCCTCGTTGATTCGCAGCCGAAGTTGCCCGTAGAGCCGCCTCAGCAGCTCCATCGCATCATTCCCCGCTCGCTTCGACTTGACGTACACATTCAAGTCATCGGCATAGCGCACAAATGACAGCCCGCGCTTCTCCAGCTCCTTATCGACTTCGTCGAGCAGCACGTTCGCTAGCAACGGCGACATAGGCCCGCCTTGCGGCGTGCCCTCGTGCCGTTCCACCACCACCCCGTTCGCCATGATGCCGGCATTCAGGTAGCGGCGGATTAGCCCCAGCACTCGCTTGTCTTCAATGCGTTTCGCGAGCCGCCCCATCAGCACATCGTGGTTGACGCGGTCGAAGAATTTCTCGAGGTCCACATCCACCACCACACGCTTCCCGCTCTGGATGTACCGCTGCGCTTCACACACTGCATCGTGTGCGCTTCGCCCAGCGCGAAAACCGTGGCTGTGTTCTGAAAACGTCGCGTCGAACATCGGCTGCAAGATTTGCAAAATGCTTTGCTGAAGAAACCGGTCGACCACCGAGGGGATGCCAAGCCTCCGCAATCCTCCGTCTGGTTTCGGTATCTCCACTTCCCGTACTGGCTTCGGTTGGTAATTACCTTCGAGAAGCTGCTCTCGAAGCTGCATCCAATTCTCAGCCAAATACTTCGGCAATTCGTCGACCGTCATACCGTCGACCCCGGGACTGCCCTTGTTCTGCCTCACTCGCTTCAACGCTGCTTCGAGATTGCGGCGTTCGACAACCCTCTCCATCAAGGTCGCCTTTCCTGAGCCCCCGTTTCCATTCGTCGCCGTCTTGGCTTCACCGCTTCGTTGGTCCATTGGGGTTTCACCCCTCTCCTCCAACGCGAGCTCTGCTTGCGCAGTCTTCTGGTGCTTGGCCTTTTCGAGATTCATGGCTGGTCTGCTCTCCCCATCGTTTGGCCCTTTACTGCTCGCTCGCTTGTCCCGCCTCGGTACGGTTTCTGAGCTTTCCCTCGCGCGGCGCTGCTCACAGCTACTACGGCCTCTGCTGACTTCTCGCTCCGACCTCGTCTCCATGACGGCTCGTCACCCTTTCGGGCGTAAGGCGAGACCTCCCCAGGTAAGGTTTCGTGAATTTCATCGCACAACCGCCAAATTTACGACGCTTTCTGCTTTCGACCTTGGTCACTAAGAGCTTCGCAGTCATTTGCCCGCTCGCCCTGGTCGGCGCCGCCTCAGTATTTGGTTTCTGTTCGTCGGCTCGCGATTTCATTACCCGCTTCTTTCAGAGCTTCCCTCGCGGTCGGCTCCTTGCGGTTCATGTGGGTCGTCGTGACCTACTTCCCAGAGGACTTTCACCTCCTATTCACGCCCATGCTGGGCACACAAAAGACAGCCACAACTTTAATAAGTCGTGGCTGCGTGAATGATTGCCTTACGCTTTGCTGGTCTGTTGCTGTTTCTTCAGCCGACTCATCAGCAGGTGCGTTTTAGCCTGCCTGGGAAGTAACTCTTCTTTCACCAGCATGAGTACTTCTGGCAATAGTTTATCAACGTCGACTTGGTAGCATTTAAGCCCGTGGTCCTCGCCACTCTCAAGCGTCGCTACCGCAGCTTGATTTCCCAAGAGTGCCGAAACTGATTCTGCACTTCGCGCTACGGCCCCCCACGTTCCCGAAGTATCTGTAGGAATGCCGCCCAAGGAACGAATCTTGTCTTCGAGCACCGTGACGCGTTCTTGGTGAGAGCGTAAGCACGCGTCGAGCGCACCCTTCAGGCCGTCTTCTACGCCCAGTTTTTCTAACGCAATTCGATACGTCTCTACTGCCGCTTTTTCACCACGAAGCAGAGTATTGAGTTGCTCAACATCTTTGACTTGAGAGGTATTTGCCGTTGCCATGTGTTCTCCTTTCGTGAGCCAGCCTTAAAGACACAATTACGCAGCTTTCTTTTTTGAACCTCCTCCCGCTTGACGAAGAAGACTGAGCACCGCCTCTTCTTCTGGGCTCAGTGCACCGACTTTTGTGGACACCGCGCGAAGTGTGCTCATTACCGGCGCCAGAGTGCCGCTCTCGTATGCCTCGAGCACCGCCGGGTGGATGTAGCAGCGGCGGCATACCGCAGCGGTATTCCTCAAATTCGCGGCCACTTCTTTCACAGCAGCAACGATGTTTCGATTTGCTTCCGTGGCCGACTGATGACTCTTTGTCGCCAATATTCGCGCCGCGAGCACCGTGCCCGCCCAGGTGCGAAACTCTTTTGCGGTCAACGACTTCTGCGCCGTTTGGCGTAAGAAAGAATTCACATCTCCAGAAGAAATCCGCCGCACTCGCCCGTCATCGTCGACGTATTGAAACAGTTCATGGCCAGGCAAGTCCTGACAGCGGCTGATGACGCGGGCTAAGCGGCGATCTGTGAAGTCGACAGCATGTTGAACCCCGCTCTTTCCCCGAAAGCGAAAGTGCATCACTGCGCCCTTCACCTTCACATGCCGAGCTCTCAAGGTGGTGATGCCGAAAGAGCCATTGCTCTTGGCATATTCGTCATTCCCAATTCGAATGTGAGTGCGTTCCAAAAGTTGCACCACTGAAGCGAGCACGGTGTCGCGATTCAGAGG
>JAYUVR010000083.1:0-2124 GCA_043753955.1 Archangium sp.
GGTGTGGTCACGCTGGGCTGGTTCGAAAACGGGAGCGACCGGCTATTCGACGTCCACTCACTGAGCGACGGCACTCTGCGGCTTATCTGTCTTGTAACCATGTTGTTTCAACCTGAGCGGCCGCAGTTAATCGTCGTCGATGAGCCAGAGCTCGGTCTGCACCCTGCAGCAATTCAAGTGCTCGCAGGGCTTTTCCGCAGCGTGACGAGCGAGTTCGGCGTTCAAATCGTCGCGGCGACGCAGAGCACAACATTGGTCAACCAACTCGCGCCGGAGGACATTCTTGTCGTTGAGCGTTCCGAAACAGACGGCACAACATTTCGCCGTCTTGCCGAAACTGACATCGCAGGTTGGCTCGACGGGTATGCATTGGGTGACCTCTGGGAAAAGAACCTCTTAGGCGGTCGCCCTCGATGAAACGGGTTTACGTTTCGGTTGAGGGACAGACCGAAGAGGTATTCGTCCGTGAAGTGCTTCAACCTGCCCTGTCTGCCGTCGTTTTGATTCCGGTGCTCGTCGCGACGAAACGCGTCAAGTCAGGTGGTAAGGTCAAGGGAGGGCTTGTTTCATTTTCTCAAGTGAGCGACGAGCTTCGGCGCTTACTTTCTGACAGCAAAGTAGCGGCAGTGACGACTCTGTTTGACTTGTACGGACTCCCTGATGACTTTCCAGGAATACAGACGCCGCTTCGGGCGAGAGAACGTGCTGCCCACCTCGAGGCGAATTTGCATAGAGCCCTTGGCTCACCAGAAAGATTTATTCCGCACTTGAGCGTTCACGAATTTGAGGCATTTCTCTTCGTAAGCCCGGCAAGCGCAACTTCGGTTTTCAACAATGCACAACAGCAACGGATGAACGCTGTGTTCAAGAGCTATGGCGGAGATGTCGAGCTCATCAACGATGGCGCATCTACACCCTTCTGCGCGAATCAAAGCCATCGTACCTGGCTACGACAAGGTCGTCGGCGGGTCGATCGCTGTCCTCGAAATAGGCTTAAACGCCGTGATGCAGTCGTGCCCCCATTTCAAAGATTGGGTCGATCGTCTCGCAACTCTTTGAAGTGTTGCTTCTGAGCAAAAAACAAAACAGCCGCCGCTCCTCCCTTAGAAGCGGCGGCCATTTCTTTTATGCACCCCTACAAATGAGACGCTTAAGCCTCCAGCTCGACGCGCATCAACATGACGGGCGCTTCGCTGCTCTCTCCCTTATGCACCCTCCCTATTCCACCCATCGGTGCACGCCACTCACACCAGAGATAAACGCCAGACCGTCGTGAACGCCCGAGGTCCAGCAATTTGAAGCTTTCGTCTCTCCCCTCGCCCCAACGGGTTCAACTTCAAACCCGTTGTCGTTCCCTTCACGCCGACGACCCACTGAGCAAACAGCATGCCTACAGCTCCGCTAGGTCTTTTCGGGCACTTGAGAAAAGGAAACCGTCTCGATTGAGAAACTTAGCGTCTTGGAATGCGCCGACGTTGCTCACGTGTGTCGCGCATCAACGCTTCCAGTTCGTCGAGTTTGCGTTGCAGCACGGGGAATAAGAGCCGATTGCGGTCGACCAAATCAAAGAGGTTGAGAATCTCATCGACGTGGTGCTCGATGACTTCAGCGCGCTCGGGGCTGATGCGACGAAGCAACATGTCAGCGCCGGCTTCCATCAGCACTCTCGCCACGGCGTCTCGAGAGGCGAGTGGCTCTTGGCGCTTTTGGCCGAGCCCCTCAATCACCCGGAGCTTGGGCGTGTTGCCTAAGCCTAGTTCGAGCTGGCGGTGATCGCGTTTTTTCGGCATCAGGGCGCCACCATACGAGGAAGCACGGGCCTGTGAAATTTGTGGCTCGGTGAACCTCATAGGCCATTCGTTCATAGGTGCACATGGGAGACTGCCCAGTCGGTCGCCTAGAGGGCTCTCGTCTTGCGATCGAAGCTCCTCCAGGGTCGGCCCAACTCGAGTCGCCCGCACCCCAGAGCAAGGGGTTGCCGAACCGATGTCGTACGAGTTCCCTCTGTTCTCGTCGATGCGACCTCGTGGATTTTTTTTTGGCGGGAATCTTTGGCGCGTTTGGGAGACGTAAGAATCGTGAAAAACCTGCTTGTTACGTCGACGCCGACGTAAAGGCCTCGTT
>JAYUVR010000084.1:0-8557 GCA_043753955.1 Archangium sp.
AGCCCCTTGGGTGACCTCCCGTAACGGGTACTACTACCTCCTCTACAGCGGCAACGCGTTCTACGATCAAACCTATGCTGAAGGGGTGGCGCGCTCGAGATCTCCACTGGGGCCCTTCGAAAAGAAAGGCGAACCCATCTTGCGAAGCAACGCCAAGTGGGTAGGCCCCGGGCACGGCTCGGTGGCTTCTGGTCTCGATGGGAAAGACTATTTTGTCTACCACGCATGGCAGCAAGGTCGCGTCAGCGCAGACCACCCGCGGGTGTTGATGATGGATCGTCTGAATTGGGTTGATGACTGGCCTGCGTTCGAGGGAGGAACGCCGAGCGACGTTTCAGTTACTGATCAAGGCGGTTAAATTCGACACGCCGATTTTTTCGCCCCTTGTGTTTCGTGTGTATTCGAGTCCGTGATTGTTAGGGACCCCACTGAAAAGGAACAAAAGTTCCTCTTAAGACAGAGGTCATCGCCGTGACGTGTTCTTAGATTGAGGCCCTGGCGGAAGGCCGTTCGACGTTGATCGCGGTGGAACTATTGCTTTTCGGGTCAAGGGTGGGCATACAGCCGCCCTCTTTTCGACTTTTCCCCTTTATCGAAGTTCCCGGAGTTTAGGCATGGGCACCTTTCAGACCTTTCTTTCAAGCAAGAGCATCACTCCCGCGAGCATCGCGATCACCAGCCGCCGCATTGAGTCTTTTGATGAGACTTCTCGCGATTTGATGGGCAAGCGTTGGCAGAAGCGAAAGACCAAAGAGACCGCAGATAAGAAGTACGCCGAATTGAGCATCGGCAAGCCGGCGCAACACGGCCGTGGGGTGACCGAAAAGCAGATCAATTTGGCGACGAAAGATGTCGCGGTTGCCCGCAAAGTGCGCAGCAAGATTTTGCGCGCGGTGAATGCGATTCTCACCAAGAAGGGTCAACCTGCAGCTGACATGAAGGTGTTGTTCGAAGGTTCCCCTGCGCGTGCAGGCAAGAAGCCTGAGGTTGCTGAGAAGAAGAAGTAAGCAATCTTTTCGACGTGTCTGTTTTCGGCCCTGTCACCTCAGTTTCAGAGGGGCAGGGCTGAGTTTTTGGTTGCGTCTTCTTAGGCTTCGGTCAAACGCCATGGGCGATCGAGATCGGCGCTAAGGCCGCCCATGCCCTGGAGCCACTATTTTTTCGACGTAACGCTCGTAATCAAAATGCGGCGAATTCTCAGCGTCATGACAGCCACGACATGTCTGGGTATCAACTTTACGCTTAGTATTGGTGGTGCTCGGTTGCTTGACATGAGCGTCACCGGGGCCGTGACATGACTCACAGCCCACTTCTTCTCGACCTTGGGTTTGGTCGATTCGACAGACACCCTGGGGTTGCCGCCAACCGGTGACATGACAGCTGATGCAATCGAGATGATGTTGTTTGCCAACGTCAACGAGCGACGCATAGGCCTGTGCATGTTTAGTTTTTTGAAAAACGCGCGCAGCTCCGGCATGACACGTGGCACAGGTGGTGCTGCCGACAAAGCCGCGACGTTCTGTCGTCGCTTGAGGGCACGCTTCACCGTGTTCCTTTGCCCACTGCACATTGAGTAAGCCCACGTCGATGTCGTAGGCCTTTTCAATGCCCTGTACGGTGGAATCTTGAGGGAAGTTTGATTCCAGAGGAATGAAGCGTGCGGTCGCGGCATTGTGCGCTTGAGGAACAGGCAAGGCAATGGCGGCCAAGTGTTCTCTTCGCTCGATGATGTCTTCGAGCTTCGCTTTCCGCAGCGCCTTGAGTTCTTCACTCAGCATCGGCTCGTTGAGTTGAGCGCGCAGCAATTCAACCCGTTCATCAAGACCGTTCAATTCGCGATCTCGTTCTTGATCTCCTTTGAGCCATTCGACTTCACCATCGCCACGGAAGGAGACGTCGACGCGCAGCAGCGAGCGCCCTTTGCTTTGTATTTGGGCCACCTTGTTTTTGCCCAAAGAAAGCCGACTCTCTTCGGCTGAAAACGCATCTTTCGAGCGTGCCGAGATGAAGAGGTCAACATTCTGTGCACCCAGCGAATCTCGCAGCAATTGCTCAAAGGGCAACGGCACCAAAGCGACCACAAATCGTGCTCCGCCTTTTTTCGCTTCGAGAGCGAGGGTCCGCGCCCGAGCTGCGGTAGATGCGTTGAGTACCCCTATCCCGTCATGCACTTCAAAGCCGTCTTGGGAAATCTCAGGCAACCCCAGCGCCCGATGAAAGGGGGTGCCCCTGACATCGTCGAGACTTCCAGGAGCACGAAGCGTCAACCCCATCGCCTTCCACGCTTCGCTCAAGGCCTTCGCTTTACGTTCCTGTTGCCCCACGGCCTCCGTCGGGATGACGGGGTCGGAAAAGAGACCGTCTCCGCAGTCGATGAACTGCACCGGGTGGCCCTCTTTTCGGGCTTGGGCAATTTGAAACGCCGCTCGAGAGATACCCCCGCGCATGCTCTCACTGCAGCCGCAAGGCCCTAAATACCCTCGTACTTCGGCACTGAAAAAGAGCGTGACCGCGTGCGGAAGTGCAACCGGTTTGGTTGGCTTTGTTTCTCTGGTAGTGCAGCAAAGCAGCAACACACAGGCGAGCGCACAGAGGAATCGACACTTTTCCACTGCAAGGCTGATAGTAGGGTGCGCTCGATTTTCCAAGAGGTCTTCCCCATGCGACGCACCGGCGTAGTGATTGGTTTACTGACGTGCCTGAGCTCTACCTTTGCTTCGGCCGATCTCAAGGTTGGCTATGTGGACCTGCAACGCGCCCTCACCGAGGTAGGCGAAGGTCAACAAGCCAAGAGCAAACTCAAAACTGAAATCGACAAGAAAAAAGCTGAATTTGAAGCCGAGCAAAAGAAGCTGCGCGAAGACGGTATGGTGCTCGACCGACAAGCTTCTGCGATGAGCGAAGAAGTACGGGTAGAAAAGATGAAGCAACTGCAAAGTCGCTTGATGACCATTTCAGAGAGAGGTCAAAAATTGCAGGTCGAATTTGTTGAAAAAGAGCGCGCTGAACTCAAAAAGATTTTCGACCGAATGGACCCCATCGTCGCCTCGATTGCCAAACGGGAAGCACTGGCCATGGTGTTCGAAAAAACCGATTCGGGCCTGGTATTCGCCGAAGCGAATATGGACCTCACTAACGAATTGGTTCGTACCTACAACGAGAAATTTCCGGTGAAGGGCCTCAAGGCCATCTCGCCTCAGGAGGGGCGAGCGAAGTGAAAACTGCTTTTGAAGTTGCCGCGCTGGTGGGAGCAGTCGTCGATGGTGATGGTACCCTCACGGTGACGGGCGTCGCCGGCCTCGAGCAGGCGCAGCCAGGCCAGCTGTCTTTCTACGCCAATCAAAAATACAAGCAGGCACTGAGTAAAACCAAAGCATCGGTGATTTTAGTGCCGCTCGAAGCTCCAGCACGGGGCGAGGCCACCTACCTTCGAGTCAAAAACCCGCACTTGGCTTTTGCTCGAATTGCAAAGGTGTTTCACCCCCCTCAGCGCCATGCGCCGGGCATTTCAACCAAGGCCAGTGTTGACCCCGCCGCCAGCATCGATGCGACGGCGACCGTGATGGAATTTGCGGTCGTGCGAGCCGGTGCCTGGGTTGGCCCACGAGCGGTGCTCTTTCCCGGAAGCTATGTCGGTGAAGGTGCCCGCATCGGAGAAGACACGGTGCTCAGTGCTCAAGTCAGCGTGATGGACCGCTGTCTGGTGGGCGCGCGCTGTTTGATTCACCCCAGCGCCGTCATCGGTGCCGATGGTTTTGGTTTTGCGTTCGATGACTCAGTCCCCGAGCACGTCAAAATTCCTCAAGCGGGAATCGTTCGTGTTGAAGACGATGTCGAAATTGGTGCTTGTGCATGCATTGACCGAGCGACGACCGGCGAAACGGTGGTGGGGCGTGGCTCGAGAATCGACAACCTGGTGCAGGTCGGTCACAACTGTACGCTGGGGCCCCTCTCGATACTGTGTGCGCAAGTGGGCCTCGCGGGAACCACCGAATTGGGCACCGGCGTCATGTTGGCGGGACAAGTGGGTATTGCAGGGCATCTGCGCATTGGCGATATGTCGAAAGTGGCTGCGCAATCAGGAGTCATGGCAGACGTTGAACCGGGCTCAGTGGTGATGGGCACTCCATCGATGCCCAGCCGTGAATTCATGCGTTCGCACTCATTGCATATGCGGTTGCCCGAGCTGCAAAAAGAGCTCAGGTATTTGAGAAAGCGCCTCGATGCGCTCGAAAAGGGAAACACGCCGTCATGATGGACGTTAAAGAAATTCAGAAGCTGCTAGCGCATCGTTACCCCTTCCTTTTGGTTGACCGGGTCACCGAAGTGGAAGTGGGCAAAAAATTGGTGGGCTTCAAAAACGTCACCATCAATGAAGACTTTTTCAATGGCCACTTCCCCGGTCACCCGGTCATGCCCGGAGTGCTCATTCTCGAAGCCTTGGCCCAAGCGTGCGCCTTGCTTGCGTACAAAAGTTCGGGTTTGAACCCCGATGACTTGGTCATCTATTTGATGGCCATCGACAATGCGAAATTCCGCAAACCCGTGACGCCGGGAGACCGGCTCACCCTCACTGCTGAAGTCACGCGAGTCAAAGGTGTGATTTGGAAACAGCGAGGCACCGCCACCGTCGACGGCGCCATCGTTGCTGAAGCTGATTTTCTGGCCACGGCAGTCAAGCGTGACGGGGCCAAACAGTGAGGGTCCACCCCACCGCGATTATTGCTCCTGGAGCTCAGCTCCATGAAAGTGTCGAAGTAGGCCCCTACGCAATCATCGGCGCTCAAGTGAAAATTGGAGCCGACTGCCACATCGGCCCTCACGCAGTCATCGATGGCGACACCACCTTGGGTGAGCGCAACCGGGTCTTTCACTTCACGTCAATCGGTGCTCCACCGCAAGATCTCAAGTACGCCGGTGAAAACACCAAACTTGTCATTGGCAATGACAATCAAATTCGCGAATTTGCCACGCTCCACCTGGGCACCGTTGGAGGCGGCGGGGTGACCCAGATTGGAAATAAGAATTTGTTCATGGCCTATTCGCATGTGGCTCACGATTGCATCGTCGGCAACGGGTGCGTGTTGGCCAACGCAGCCACGTTGGCGGGGCACGTGCAAATCGGTGACTACTGCACCCTCGGCGGGCTCTCTGCGGTGCACCAGTTTAGCCGCATCGGCAATCACGCCTTTCTCGCCGGCGGCACCATGGCCGTGATGGACGTGCCTCCCTACTGCATCGCCCAGGGAGACCGCGCTGAACTGGCCGGCACCAACGTGGTCGGCCTCAAGCGACACGGTTACACCGACGAGCAACAGGCTCGCATCAAAGACGCGTATCGAGTTCTCTTTCGCTCCAAACGCGTGTTGAGCGATGCACTCTCGCAACTCCAGACAGAAATGGGCCAGCACCCTGAAATCGCGCTGCTTCTCGAATTCATTTCCAATTCGAAACGTGGCATTACCAGGTGAAGGCCATCGGTCTCATCGCCGGCAATGGGCGGCTGCCGTTTCTCTTTGCACATGCCGCTCAAGCCTTGGGGTTTGAAGTACACGCGGTGGCTTTCGAAGGTGAAGCCGACGACTCGCTTGGTTCGGCAGTCGATTCACTGTCGTGGGTTAAAGTGGGCCAAGCCGACGGCATCGTTCGCGCGTTGACCCAACGCAAAGTGAGCCAAGCGGTGATGGCCGGAGGCATCGGACGCATTCGTTCGCTCACGCAAGCCCGCCCCGATTTGGGTATGTGGAAGATTGTCGCGGGACTGCGCAGTCTGCGCGACGATGAGCTCCTTCGGGCTGCGGCGCGATACTTTGAAGCGCATGGAATTCAGATTGTCGCCCCGACTGACTACGTCAAGTCCATCGTGGCCAGGGCAGGGCACTTGGCTGGGCCTGAGCTCACTGCAGCACAGCAACGCGACGTCGATTTGGGGCGAGAAGTGGCCGCCGCCCTGGGCCGAGCCGACGTGGGCCAAACGGTGGTGGTGAAAGAGGGCGTGGTGTTGGCGGTAGAAGCCGTGGAAGGCACCGACGAATGTCTCCGGCGCGCAGGAAAATATGGAGGGCCCGGCGCGGTCGTCATCAAAAGGTGCAAGCCTCACCAAGACCTTCGTTTCGACTTGCCTGCCGCAGGCCCGGTGACGCTTGAAGTGATGCGTGAAATAGGCGCTCGCGTGCTCGCGGTTGAAGCAGAGAAGACCATTTTACTCGATACCCAGTTGCTCTTCGCTGATGCCGCGAAACTCTCATTGTCTGTGGTTGGTTTCTGAATCTTGTCAAAGGGTGAAGCCAAAGCGCATGAATACTGAAAAGAAAGGCTTTCTCCCCAGAGTCCTCCCCATCGGCAGCGTCGGTTACCACGTCTTTCTGACTGTCATTTCGCTCTTCATTTTAGGCCCTCTGGGAGGCGTCACTGCGGCCTACATGAATTTTTCATTAGGCTTTTTTGTGGCTGGCCAAGTGTTGGCAGGCATTCTTGGCTCGAGCGTCACCTATTTCTATGGCCCAGAAGGGAAGCACGGCGCCAATTACATGCAAAGCATGGCCGCCTCGGTCTCTTCGATGGCTGCGATGGGTGTCTTGGTTCAAGCGATGCTGTGGCTCGGTATGCCGCTGCCTCCGGCGTGGTTGCTCATCGTGTATTTTTTGTGCATTGGCATGTTCGGTGTCGGCGTGGGCATGCTGTACACGCCTATTTTGGTCGACCGACTGCAGCTGACGTACCCCTCGGGTTTGGCAGTCGCCAATATTCTGCGTGCCTTGACTGATGTGCGATTGCTGCGCCGTAGCGTGGGCACTTTAGGCGGTGGCATCGCCGGTGGCATCGGCTTGTCCATCGTGGTGTATTGGCTCAATGGTTGGCTTGAAGAATTGAAAGAGAAACCCTCGCTTGTACTGAGCTCGGCTTCGACCTTTTCGGCAGTCACTTTCGGTGGAGGCATGATTGTCGGTGCGCGCATCGCCGTGTCTGCCGCTTTGGTTGCCGGCATCGGGGTATTGATGACGCCCTGGTTGATTGCCAATGGCTATTTGGGCGCAGACGACCCGTTTCGCAAAGTGGGCTTTTTGTTTGCCTTGGGCACCATTCTCGGAGCCGCCATCGTTGACCTCTCGTTGCTCGGGCGCGATGCCGTCGCAAAAATGCGCTCGGCAAGCACGACTTCGAGGGTTGATTCAGGGGAAAAGAAAACGCGTATAGGTCGCCTGCTGGTGTGGGTGTTGTTTTGGGCCATCGCATTGACGGTGGTCGCGACGCAGCTGCTTCACGTGCCCGTGGGTTGGGTCGTGATGGCCATTGCATTGGCGTTTGTATTTCAAATGATAAACGGTATTTCACAAGGCATCACTGACCAAAACCCCATCAGTTCGGCTTTTGTGGTGACGGTCTTGTTGATGGGTTTGTTGGGGCTGCGCGACCCTTTGATTGGTCTGTTCGCAGGTTCCATCTTGTTGGTGTCCTGCACGGTGGGCGTTGACATGCAGCAAGATCGCTCGACCGGTTGGCGTTTGGGTTCAGATCGCACCATTCAATTTCGCTACCAAATGTTGGGCATCGTCTTTGGAGCGGTTCTCGCCGTCTTTATGACGCGGGTATTTTTGGAAGGCTTCCCGGTGTTGAGCAAAAATCTATTTGCTCACCCAGAGCTCCGCTTCACTGAGGCGCGGGGGTGGCAAAGCGCCATGACGTACAAATTTGTCGGTGTGCTCAACACCTTGTCGAAAAACCAGAGCAAAACATTGAGCGTTATGGGGCTGGGCGTACTGGTGGGGCTCGTTATTGAAATTGTGCGCAAGGTGCTGCTGAAGAATGCGTCGTATCTCGTTTGGAAAAACAAGAACGCCACCACCAAGGCGCTCGACTTTACTTTAGACGCGTTGATTATCGCTTCACCCTACGCCTCGAGTTTGGGTGGCTTCATCGACATCGCAAGCTCGTTCTGGTGGGCCGCTGGAGGCGTCTTCACTTCAGTGGTGAGTGCGCGGCGTAAGCCAGAAGTTTTTCCTCAAGACGAAATGCTCCCCGAAGACATGAGTGGTACCAGCTTGATTGGTGGAGGTCTCTTGGCCGGCGAAAGTCTCTTTGCTTTGTGGCTCGGCGTTTCGGGTCTCATCAGCCGAGGGGCGCTGGGTAAGATATTCAGCTCGTGAGCACCTCATTACCTTCGACTGTGTTTGCCAGTCGAGAATTGAACGGCGAAGTGTTGCTCTCAGAGCTCGCAACACTCCGTGCAGCGAGAGTGCCGCCTGCCGTGCTCAACGAGTTGGTTCTCTTGCTGCAGCACCTCGAAGGCATTCGAGCCGTTGAGGCGACTGTGCGCTTAAAGCAACTCGCGGGTGGTCGGTTCGCAACCAGCCCTGCGCTCGCGTCACTGTTGATGCGATGGGCCGGAAGACTGAAGGCAGATTCTGAGGTGCCTGTTTTTATCGCTCACTTCGAAAGACTGGCCATCACCGCCGCCATTTTTGTCGCCATGCGCCAAGGAGTCGAGCAGCTCAAAGGCAAAGGGAAAGGATGATGCGTTTTCTCGTGTCCGCTCAAGCGGAGGAGCAGCTGAGCC